>DASPTR010000032.1:0-3540 GCA_035623315.1 Candidatus Acidiferrum sp.
ACCCTCTATGTGCAGGTTGTGGCAGTTACGCTGCTGCCAGCCGCCCTAACATTTCTACTGATACTACTAAACGAGAAGGAGGTCGTTGGAGAACGCTGGGTGAATAGCAGGAGGCAAAACATACTCACCGTAGCAATCATCACATCCATAATCGTGATGTCTACCATCTTTGCCCTCTCTGCGCTATTCCCTCATTTATTAGGTTAAACAGTGAGAGGTGAAAAAATGAAAAATTACTTGAAAGACGTTGTAAACGCGGTACGGGAGATCAACAGAAAATACGCAAAACCAAGAGTCAAGCTGACAAGAAACGTCAAAATAGCCCTGCTGGCTCTACGACTCTACCTGCTCTTTCTAATAGTTGTACTTCTCTACAGTTTTGTAATCGCGGTGATTCATCCTTGAATGCAGTTGCGGAAAACGCTGCTGAACAGCAGTTCTACTTAAGCGACCTCATCGGCAAAAAAATCCTCAACGGCAAAGAGAAAATCGGAAAGCTATATGACCTAGTCGTCAAGGAAAATGGTGCAAAATTCCCGGTAGTCACTCACATTATCGTGGGTAGACCATTCGGGGATCATTTCTTATTGATTGAGTGGGAAAAGGTTGTTTCTATCTCGCAAAAGGAGATCACTGTCAACATAGGTAACATCTTCGAGTATGAGAAAGAGCTTGCTGAGAAAGCAATTCTGCTGAGAGACTATATTCTAGACAAGAAAATCCTTGATGTTACGAACCGCGAAGTCGAGATCGTATACGATATAAAACTCGTCGAAAATAAGAACAAACTATACGTCACCTCCGTTGACACAAGCAGAGGAAGATTACTGAAGAGGATGAAGCTGGGCTTCCTAGCTAACGATCATCCAGAAGCAGTAAAGAATGCGACACTCTCATGGTTGTACATACAGCCCCTTGAAAACATAAGCAGCTTCTCTGGCGATATTAAGCTAAAAGTCCTAAGAGAGAAATTGGCTGAACTCCCTTCAGTTGACCTTGCGGACGTCCTCGAGGTCCTTGAAGAAGATGAACGCACCGAATTGTTCGCATCACTTGATACAAAGACTGCAGCCGCAGCCCTCGATGCAACTGAGCCAAGAATACAGAGGCAGATCCTCTCAACGATCAGTCTAGAGAGAATTGCTCAGATTTTCAATCACCTGTCCCCGATGGAGATCGCTGACATGATCTGGATTCTACCACAGAAGGATTCCGAGGAAATTAAACAGATACTGAACAAAGAAGTTGCTGAAAAGGTCAAAAAAATCATCTCCGAGTACGATATCCCTGCCTCAACCCTCGCACTGCACAGATACTTGGTGTTCCCCAGTAATACCCTGGTCGAAGACGCCTTCACTAGGTACAGAAAAGAGGCGCCTAAAAGCGATGTAACCATGTACATCTACGTAAAAGATGATGAGGAACAATTGAAGGGTGTGATAGACATCAACGAACTTTTGCAAGCCGACCCTAATGCCACCCTGGAACAAATCATGACCAGGCACGTGGTGACAGTAAGGCCATCGACTATGCGGGGCGAGTTGGAGGTGATTTTTAGGAAGTATCGTTTTAGGGCACTTCCAGTAATCGATGAGTCGCGAAAGATCGTTGGCGTCGTTCGCGAGAAAGATGTCTTCCAGGAAAGCCCGGCATAGCCACATATGCGCGCTCTGATCTTGATTAGAAAGGGTCTATGCACGTTCCATCGCAATTACCTTACACCGGTGAGATTCATTGCAGGTAGGGCACTTACGATACTGCCACTCATGTCCTGGCAAGCCTACTCCGGCCCTAATATGAGGTGCCGCCCGGTCAGTGATATAGAAGACGGTTTTGCATTCGCTACATTCTAGAGTCCATTTCATTTTAACGAACATCAACGGGATAAATGCCATTCTTTTCACCTCGAATAATCTTTGTGCGTTTCTCGCCCTTACGGGTTCCCCTGTTTTTCACGAATCGAAACACGATTATCTGCGCAGGAAATCAGTCCGAGAACCTGCCAATTTCGTAGGTCTCTCCCTCACGATCAGCCTTCCTCTTCGACCTAAATTGTTCAGGTGGTTCGCTGCCATGTGAATACCCTATGCGGTGTCCGCGCTGTGATTCTCGGCTGTATTTTGAATGTTCGATGAGGGTTCAGGGTGAGGATGGTTCAGGAAGACGGCGGTGTTCCGACATTGCGAAGCCTGCCATTACATACACGATGAAGTCTTGGACGGGCAGCTTACGCCATTCAAGTAAGACGCCACGGACCGAAAACCAAAGTCAAAGCCGAGTTTCGTATCGGTGCATGTATTCTGAACAAAAGGTTTGAATGGCGCCGGGAGAGGGTTTTGAAGCTAAGGTTCAAAGCCTTTACATGAAGCTCCGAATTGTACCATTAGGAATAATCCGTCAACTCATGAGCGATTTGCGGGTTACTTCTTATAGGCAGGATGACCTTCAATATTCCCGAGTGACCATTTTGGCGCTGAAGCTGAGGGATGTGCGGACTGAGATTATCCGCGAGGACAATGGAACTTACGCTGTTGCTTGTTCGGCTTTGGGAGTTTACTCGGTGGGGAAGACTCTGAGAGAAGCCAAACGCAACTTTCAACAAGCTCTCGACTTGCATCTCTCAGTCGTGAGAGAGAAGGCGAGGAAAGAGCTCGCCATCGTGTCTGTTTCAGCTTAATCGTCGGTCGAATCGTTGTCGCGTCTGAGGCCAATTCGCGGAAAAGACCTCATCAAGATTCTTTGCAACAACTTTGGTTTTCTGAAGATTCGACAGAAGGGCAGCCACGTAACGCTTGAGCTGGACGGCACATTCGTTACCGTTCCACTGAAGGAGATACGCGTCGGCCTTCTGAACACGCTTCTCAAAGACTGCAACATATCGCGCGAAGAGTTCCTGAAGCTACTCTAATGCAAGGAACATGTGGAATGGCGCCGGGAGAGGGATTTGAACCCTCGCGGCCCCAAAGGACCACAGGCTTACGGTTTCTTGATTCCAGGCTTAGGCTTCGCGAATCTGCCCCTTACCAGGCTAGGGAACCCCGGCTCCTTCCGTTTGAAAACCGCAAGCCGAATTTAAGCCTGCCCGCGCAAAGCCATAGAAAACTACGCCCCCCGTCAGGTCGATTATTTGAGGCCTAATGTTTCCACATGGCAGGGTATGTACCCCGCTCCATAATAACACGTTCAATCTTTACCGCCTCGCCCCTCTCTTGGTCGAGCATCTCCCTAGACGTGAGCAGCGCTCGTCCCAAACCCACTGCCTCCCCCTTTAAAGTGAAAATGGCAACTAGTCTGTTCCGTTCTATAGCCGAATCCAACTGCAGAAGGCCCGGTAATGCTAAGTCAGCTCCGTGGCAGACAGAGTCGACTGCGGAGTCGCGGATAACAACCTTGGGAAGGGAAGTCAACGCCACTTCCATCGGTTGTATGATTTTCCGCAACGCGCGGTCGTCACCTGATTCAAAATCACTCTGGGCCGCACTAAGCTCGTGTAGGGTGACAAGCGAATCATCCTCCATGAAAGGCCCTGCACGTGTTCGC
>DASPTR010000033.1:0-8587 GCA_035623315.1 Candidatus Acidiferrum sp.
GTTCCCCATAGACGAATGTCAACCAGTACGGTTGGTTCTCTGAGAAAGAGTAGGGAAAGGAGAGAAGTGTAATGGGAACAGAAATTCGAACATTCTATTCTTTGAAGGAGATGAACGACAGTGTGTCCGACGAGATTGACCAATACCGGGCACTAGCTGAAGATTACAGTCAGTGGCTTGGCTCCCTGCTGAGGAGTTGCGAGGAAAACCACGGAAATGAAGATTGGTTCCAAAAATCAACTGCAATGCAGAAAAACATACGCGCCCAAGGAAAAAGAAACGTCGAAACCAAACAACCAGCAAAAGGCAAACCAAAGGGCAAGAAGGGAGAATCTTCTTGCTGGATTCAATCGGCTGGGACTATGCTTTGCTCAACTGAACAGGGTGAGGCCGAGATTCTCTTTGAGGCAATTGAAGACATCAATGGAAAAATCCAAGGATTGGAGAAGTTCAAGGCCGCGATCCAGCAGATAGAACGGTTGGGACTCGGAAAAAGTGTAAATTACGTAACCTACTTTAAGGATGACGTACCTGAAAAAATAGTCTTACGCGGGAAACAAGAAACAGAGACCAGTGGCGGCTACAAGTTCTCAACAGATCTTACGGTGTCAGGACTATTTCAGTGAAAGAAGAACGGTGGCTTATAGCCTCACATGAACACCGACGCGGCAAGTTAAAAAGGTTAAATAGAAAAATGGCCGAAAGTGCTTAGGGGAATCAATCATCTGCCCAAAATATTCTGTTTCAGGCGTAATTGTCTCAATTCGCATAAATAGCTTGCAGGGCGAAAGAACTGGTGAGGACAAATCTGAAGAATTTTTCTTCGATATTAACGCCAAACTTGAGGAACAGAAGAGAACCAGCCGGCAAGCTACACTTGCCTTCAGTCTCACCGTAACTACCAAACCAAGCGTGGCAAAGTACGCAGCAACAGGTCTGCTAACATTAGAGGGTGAGGCACAAGATATAAGCAAGAAACTGGAAGTCAACCCTAAAACCAAAATCCCACAGATCCTATTCACCGTCTACCAGCACGTTTTCAGTTCAATCTACCTGCTCTCGTCAGTCTTGGACGCACCTTATCCACCCCCAGACCTTCTGCATCCCATGCAAGAAAAAATACAAATTCTCCCGCAAAGCGATGAACACCCAGCACCGCAACCTCAACAGGAGAAGACCGTCGAACCTGCACAACAACCAAAAACTGCCGCTGACCAAGACAAGACACCTAAAGACGGAAGCACACAACCACCGAAGCCTGCAACTTAGGTCGGCCACGGTCTAATGGAACAAAAAAGGACAAGCGACGACCCCACGAAAAATCTCACACTTTATCATTTGCAAGTGCGCAAATTGAACCGAAAACGCTGAAATGGGCTTAGTTTTAGTTTTGATTTCAAATTCATAATCTATTTATTTATTATAATGCGATCTTCAACGAAGAGGAATTATATTGCCATACTATCAGGGCTCGTCAATTCTTCTAGATGTGAAGCTCCTGGGGGGCGTTTGTCAATGAGAATAGGCTTCTTCGTTTGGGAATATCCTCCTGCTCTAGTCGGAGGTTTGGGCACTTACGCGGATTACATTACTCGGGAATATGTTTCCATGGGTAATGACGTTACTGTCTTTACGCTAAACCCAGGCAACTTGAAAACCAGAGAAATCATCAAGGGTGTTGAAGTTCACAGGCCTCTGGTCGCAGATGCCAGCAACGTGTTTCCAATGTTTGTGGTTGACGACTTGAAGAAATGGGGCACCAATATCCGAATGTTCAACGACATATTCATCTATAACATACTCAGCGCGTCAAAATTCATAAACAGCATGTTGAAAAAGGAAGGTCTGAACTATGACATCGTCTGCGTACACGATTGGTTGAGTAGCGTTTCAGGCTTAATGGTGAAGAACGAAACAAAAACACCCGTGGCTTTTCACGTCCACAGCACCGAATGGGGAAGAGCTGGAGGCCAAGGTTCCGAGGTTGTCTCACATCTTGAATGGGCAACATCTCAAAAAGTGGACAAAATAGTCACCGTGAGCCACGCAATGCAGGAAGATCTTGCCAGGCATGGATGGCCCAAATCAAAGATAACTGTAGTATGGAACGGTGTCGATCCCGAATGCTATGACCCTAAGAACTGCAAAGCTGAAGATGTGGCTGCCATACGTGGGAAATACGGCATAAAACCTGAAGAGAAAATGATTCTGTTCTTGGGAAGACTCACGTGGGTCAAGGGCGTCACGAACCTTGTTCAGGCTATGCCAACCGTCTTGGAGGAATATCCAAACACGAAACTTGTGATTCTGGGAAAGGGTGAGCAGCAGAACGACATAATCGACGCAGCCAACAGGCTTGGAATAAGCGAAAAGATCGTTTTTCGATTCGAATTTGTGCCTGAAAGAGAACGGATCTTGCATTATGCGGCAGCTGACGTCTGCATCTTTCCATCCGTCTATGAGCCCTTTGGGATAGTGAGTCTTGAGGCAATGTCGATGGGCAAACCTATAATCGTTGGAGCGCATGGCGTCGTCGGATTCAGAGAGCAAGTAATACCTTCAGGGCCAGATCAGAACGGCGTACACGTAAACGGCGAGAGCGCAGCCGACATTGCTTGGGGCATCAAAGAAACGCTCTGCGATCCAGAAAGAGCCAAAAAATGGGGACAAAATGGTAGAAAACGCGTACTACAATATTTCACGTGGAGAGAGGCTGCGAAACAAACTTTGCAAGCATACGAGACACTGCAACACCCGCAGGAGCACGTAGAATACAGAGTAGTCGATATGGCCGAAAGCTTTGAAGAGAACAAAAAATAACGCGCTCTAAAACTTAGCTCAATTCTCTTTTTCATTCTGTTTTGCGGCTTAGCTTCGCAAATGTAAAACTCGATTTCTACATCTCGGTTGGCTCTGGCGGCTTGTGGAGTAAAAAGCTGGCATGAAATGAAAAAATGACTGTTAAAGTCCTACAATCTTGAAGACGAATTTGAGCATTACGTTGACTGCTGCAGCAACGCCGAAGATTATAATGATCGCCCTTGGTGAAATCGAAAATGAAGATGACTCCTCGCCTTTAGGTTGGATTTCGTATCCCTTTATTTCGTGAGTTTCAGAGTCAACTCGCACGACAGCAGTGAACTTTTTCATTTCAATCTCAACCACATACATCATTTCTTCAAGAGTAACCCGTTTGGGTTTCAAGCCGCCCTTGTTCCCGATTCTCTTGAGAAAATTAGTAACTATTGTCGTAACACTCTCAGCATTCAGTGCTTTCGCTTGGACAGAAGCCGATATGACGGCTACGGGAGCTCTTTTCTCCAAGGTCGTGGACAATTCGTTTTCCCCTATGACCTTTCCATGTTAACACTCATCTAAGTAGAAGGCTCAGACGTTATGACTTCCTTCAAGTCCAAGTTTTCTGCTTGTCTTCGATCCTTCCGTACGATAAGTCGAATTTCATCTTTATAGTCTTAATGAATTCAAAATATGTATCTCAGCTACTCGTCGAGAAGTATCGTCTTCGAGTTGTCTATCCTCTTATTCTTCTCACGTACAATACTACACTGATCATCGCTAACGCTCCAATTCCCCCAAATATGTAAAGAGAGTATTTCGCAAGCACGCCTTCTTCAACCACTACCGTGGCTATTGAAGAGTCACTTCCAAATAGAGTGTCTGTTCCATTGAATCTTGCGCTGGCAATCCATGTTCCAACAGTTGGTGGTTCGAAGCTTACTGAAAACGTACTGTCGTTAAGCGTATAGCAGACGATGTCTTCGCTTTCATTCGTGGAAGCGATTGTGACCACAATTGGTACATTTGCAGTTTGGGGCGTCAGATAGCCTTTGATCGTCACATTGTCACCTGGACTTGCTCCTATTTGAGTTTGGGTGAAGTTGAGGGTCGAAGCATATTTCACAGGGTAGCTTCCGTTGGCGCTCAGAACATTTTCCAGCACGTCGTCAGCAGTGACCACGTACTCGATTGTTGTGCCCGCTGGTTGTCCCGGAATTACCGCGGTACAGTTTCTACTTTGAAGAATTGTCATGCTAGTTGAGTTTTCTGTTTTCCAACCGTCCGTTGAGTACTCTAACGTTGCGTTTTCTAGGTCCGTTGAGTTTGACGTGTAAGCCACGGTAACGTTTTGTCCCTGATACGCTTTTTCGGGGATAGTTGCAGGGATCAGGAAACTGTTGTTGAATTCTGTTTTGACGAGGAAGTTTATCGTTCCTGAGCCAGCTTGTCCTATGAAGACCAAGTGGTATAGACTCGTTCCATTATATGGCGAGGTGAAGTTCATGTACATGTCTTGGCCGTAGTATTCGCAACTGGCGTATTCGTTGCCACGGTATCCTCTGCTTTCTAGGTTGTAGCCTCCGATGGTATTGTTGCCCTGACTCAGGTTTCCGTACAGTCCAGCTTCCCAGGCTAATGGGGAACCGTCTAAAACTGTTTGGTTCAAGCTTGTTTGATTTCCAGATGACGGGGTTGACATTACGTAGAGTCTAGCCTCGTACATGTCTAGGGTCTGTGGAACTTCAACGTAAACTTCTATGTACTTGCTGTCTGTAGCAAATTCGTAGGCCCAGCTTGTGTCCAGCAGGGGCATATTGTCGCTGTCTGTTCCTTCGATGTAGGTTTGATGCCAGACGTTGACATCGACATTTTCGATTATCATGAACGTTCCTTGTTGAGTCCCATTACTTTCTCTTGGATCATTGTATATTACGAACGTGTAATTTCCGGTTATGAGTGGTACGAAAAAGGGTTGGTCGAACGTGCTTCCTAAGTGAGGGGGAAACCCTGCTGCCGGAGTGTGGTAGCCGATCATCCTGCCTGTCGGATCGTAGACGTAAACATCATAAACAGTAACAGGGTTGGGACCCATGTTGATCCATTCGCCGTAGTAATAGATGTGATAGCTGTGGTTAGCCTGAAGTGGACATATAATTGTCCAGTTTTGGCCGATTTGAATTTGTGATTCGTTTATGTATACTGGTATCATGGGTTTGTCCACATATGTTATTGGAAGCTGCGCGGTGACGTAGCTTCCATTAGCATCTAGAGTGTCTCCCATGTAGTCGAGGGCCTCGACGACATAATGTACGATGGTTCCAGGCTGTTGGGCAGGAATAACTTGACTACACGTTCTGTTATCTGCTGCAATGTTCATTTCGACGGTGCTGTTTGTTTGCCAATCATCCGTTGAGTAGTTGAGCTCCGCGTTTTCTAGGTCTGTGGTTTGTGAGATGTATGTGATCGTGGCGTTGTCTCCTGCTTGTACAGTGGTAGGGTTGTTTGACGGCTGCAGGCCTGAATCGAATTCGGTCCTAATCAGGAAGCTTACGTTTCCATAGCCTTTCTCGCCTAGAAGGACGAGATGATAGAGGTTTTCGCCTGGTGTTGAATTGAATTTGATCAGCATGTCTTGGCCATAATTCTCGCAGCTCGCGTATGCTTGGCCCTCGTATCCTTGGCTGTCAGTGTTGTAGCCGCCTGTAGAATTGGTCCTGTTGCCGTATAGTCCGGGCTCCCAAGCTAATGGTACACCATCTTGCAGGGTGTAGTTTCCCGCATTTGGAGAAGCCATCAGATACAACCTTGCCTCATACATGTCCAGCGTATCGGGAACTTTGATATAGACTTCAACGTTTGTACTGTTCGTGACGAACTCGTAAGCCCAGCTCGTGTAGAAATTCGGTAGACCCGAATCGTCCAATCCTTCAATATATTGCTGATTCCAGACGTTGCATTGGACGTCTTCAATTATCATGAAGGTTGCCTGTTGCGATCCCATACTTTCGCCGGCTGAATTGGCTATCGTGAAGGTGTAGTTGCCAGTGTATTCAGGAACGAAGAATGGATCATCAGGACTTGACCCCAAGTTTGGAGGCAGACCGGCTGAAGGAGTATGATAGCCTACTAACGTGCCGTAGGGGTCGTAGACGTACGTGTCATAGGCTGTCTTGTTCGACGTTGCATTGCTGACCCATTTGCCGTAAAGGTAAGCATGATAAAAGTGATTCGCCTCAAGCGGAACGACGATGCTCCAGTTTTGTCCTATCAGCACTTGAGAGTCGTTCAAGATTACGGGGAAGAAAGGCTTCTCCACGTAGGTCCAATTGCCCAAAGTGTCCGAGTTCAAATAGTTATGCACGTATGTTTGATACTCAGAAGCACCCAGAACCATGAGGTCAAATCTCACATTAATGGCCAAGAATGCCACAGTTGCAATAAAGCAAACGTTGAATAGCCTGACTCGTAGAGATGGGCCAACTCGCAAGTATATCACTGGCTAGCAATCTGTCTGCTATCGTAAGACATATTCATTATGAACAGATGCTCCTTATCATCGATTATGACATAAAGTTCTAACTAGACCATCAGCTCGGAGTCTCCCTACGATTCTGGACGACCTTTCACTGTATGCCCCTCACACGTGCAATTGAGGACCAAAATAGGTTCAACATTTCGCCAGGATGACTAGAATGGAAGCTGAAACCTCATCAGAACTATTTAGAGATCGTATTAAGCCGAACGGCAGAACAGTTAAGTCAGAGTTTTCCGCGTGTTCATCTAGTGACGATGAATGGTTGGGGAATACGGTGCGGAATCTGGAAGATTCCACTTTTTCAAAATCTGGTTGATTCTATTTCCAATCCTGAACGCAGTCGACATTGCTCAAACATGGTTCTTCTTCGAACATGAATCAAATCCGCTTTACGTATTGTTCCCCAGCCTTGTTTTCGGGCTTAAAATATTCTGGTCATGCTTTGCCCCCTTATTCCTGTACGTTTGGTACTCAAAGAAGCCGAAGGTCGTCTACGGCATAACTTTGACTTTGATTCTGCTATACGTCGGCATCGTCCTCGTGAACTTGTTCAACATCCTTCGAATAGTCTCTCCTTAAATGAAGTCTGCAACGTTTACTACGCATGCGAGTTTCAATGAAGCCGACGCTTGGATTCGAAAGCTGCTCCAGCGTAAAATGAAACGAATCGCGTATGATAAAAATAACAGGGATCTTTCAAGAATGCCCAGTGGTCTTGCAAGCTGAAAGGGCAGATGATCTGTTCCATGCGCGACAGATGCGTCAGCTAGTTTACGTTGATCGTTATTGTTTGGATGATCTCAGGTGATGCTGTCTCGTTTGCGACGATGTGTAACCTAAGGTCAACGTTTGAATTTCCTAAAGTGCTCACTTGGATTGCGGTGGAAACGAAGATGGTGGATGATGCAGGAAGGGCGTACCATGATCCTGATGGTTGGATCATGCTTCCGTCGAATATTTCAACCTGTTCTGATATTTCATCGTCTTGAAAGTACGCCGTGAAGTTTGTTAGACGACTTATTCCGGTGACGTTATCGTTTTCAAGTTTGACAGTGCAGTTTATGCCGGTACTAAGGTTTGTAATGTTAATCGTGTATTCATAGTAGGTTTCCGAGAGTGCTCCTGTTTCGTTGACTTCAATCCAAGTTTTGTTCATGGAAATGGCGTAAGCTGTTACGTTCGTTCCCTCACTCAGGAGAATATTAGAAGCTGAAACTTTGCATTCGGCAAATGGCGTATAGAAACAGTAAGTAGAAGCTTGCGCTGATGTTGGCAGAAAAGATAAGAACAAGCACATGGCAAAGGCTAGTCTTCTCAATCGCGTAGCACCGTTCCTGAACGTGATCCTATGCGAACTCTTTTAGAACCATATTAATCTCAGTTCTATCGAAGCAGTTTGCGAGCTTAAGATTCCGTCTCTGCCGTAGGCCTCGATTGCAATGATGTAAGTTGTGGATGAGGTTCCAGCGAACCCGACTGAGTCTGCAGGTGTAGATGCTGAGCCGTAACTGGAGGACGCACCAGGTTGTCTGTATCCAACTTGGTCAACTGGAGTGTTACCGTTAGTGCCGGTTACTGATACTGACCCCCCATCAACTAACGAGAGTGTGCTGCTGCTTGCTCCTGATTGGTAAACGTAGAATCGAATTCCCCAGATTATGGTGTTCGCATCTGCTACCGAGGCTATTTCAAGCTTCATGTTTGTCGGGGCGCTGCTGAGTACCGTGAACTCTAAAGCATTCGTATAAACTGTTGTGGCGTTTGGCTCAAGCTTGCTAAGCGAGATCTGACACCATGTCGTGTTCGTGCCAATCGATGCGGAAATGTCTGTTCCTGTAATCCACTGGATTTTTGGCGTTTCAACAGAAACAGTCACGCGCGCCGTGTAATAATAGTACACCGCTGCAACGACAAGTCCGACCAGAACTATGGCCATGATGAGTGCTATGCTCACTAGATTTCTTAGTCTAATCGCCATGCTCTCTATCTCGTGGCTTCGTATAATTGTTTCCTGTTATTGCATTTGTGAAAACAGAATACGGATTTCAAATACTGCTTGGTTTAGACAGAAGCGAGTGTGGCGCCGCCGATAGGACTTGAACCTATGACCGACTGGTTAACAGCCAGCTGCTCTACCTGGCTGAGCTACGGCGGCTCCTGCCTGACGCTAAGTTTTCTGGTCGTATTTAAGTCTGTTCGTGTGGCAGGAAGATTGATTCCAGACTGTCTTGCCTTGAATTTCACTAGGTACGC
>DASPTR010000034.1:0-7724 GCA_035623315.1 Candidatus Acidiferrum sp.
GAATCATCGGCGGCGCCCTCGGCCTCGCAAAGAAGTAGCAGCTCCAACCTCACTTTTTTCTATTTTCTAATCTTCTGTCTGTTTGTCTATCTGCCTGTCACGTTTGAACAGTGAGAGTGCATTGCAAAAGCAATGGACTTAAATGTCTATTTCCACTTCTTAAGCAAATGGCCCCCGTGTAAATCAGGGATCCCATTGACGCTGGAGGAAGCATGATGAAAAAGGATGAGATCAAGACTGAAGAGGACATCGTTCGTTTTCTGAAGAACAGGACACAGTTTGAGAAGGCAGTTTACGTGACCACGTTCAGGATCCCGAAGGGAAAGGTCTGCACCTACAAGAGAATCGCTGAAATGATCGGGAAGCCGATGGCTTATCGCGCGGTTGCAAACGCGTTGCACAAGAACCCTCTTTATCCTATTGTTCCCTGTCACCGTGTCATCAGAAGTGACGGTGCCTTCGGTGGAGAAGAATACAGAGCTAGAGACAGGATGAGGCAAGTTGAAAAAGAAGGCGTGCCGATAGTCAACGGCAGAGTGAAGATTAGCGACAGAACGCTATTTTAGCTTGGATCAAAGCAGATCGCAGATTCCACCTTTCATTACCAATGAGCTAGGCACAGCCATTCTCAATGTTACAGTCTTCGGGATATGACGTGACTACGTTTCTCACGGTTTTGTATCAGGTTGACGGCCCTTCTTCCGTCCATGCCGGCGTTTGCGCGTCCGAAACCATGTCTGCTCTCGGAAGGTATGGTTTGATGTCGACTATCGGTGAGTCTTGAAATGCGTCCAATCCCTTCACTGTCAGAACACATCCTTCTGTCTTCAAGAGCTGCGTTACGCACAGGGCTATTGGATTCGGACGCGACGGGCTCCTGCAGGCAAAGACCCCTTTTTCAACGTTTAAGGCGTGTCTCTTCGGGGTGACCAGCAAGGTTCCCCTGTTCTTCTCGTCGCTTCTCAAGTGAGACCAGTAGAGGATTATCGCGTGCGAGTACTCTTCGATGCCTTTGAGACCCTCGCAATACCTCTCGAAAATCCGGATACGTGCCTCCTGCTCTCCCTCTTTTTCAACGACTCCAATAAAACGGAGCATGGGACCCAGCTTTGTTTCCAATTGGACGCAACCTCGAGTGACAGTTGACGACTATAGTTTTGATTCTGTTTTCAGATTCATAAGTGTTTTAATGTTAGCAGACGAAGTGAAGCCTGCAGGGTGAAACGGGTTTGAGCGATGAGATTCTTGAAGCTTGCAGAGAATTGATTGATGACGCAAAGAAGGATTGTGCCGATCTTGTTTTCAAAGAAATTTGCCTCGAAATCTTGTCAAGAGCAAGCCACGTTCTGACCCAAGGACAGTTCAAACAACTAGTGACCTATGCCGCCGAAAGAATGAAAGAACAAGTTCCATATGAACTACAGCAAGAACTGGCCATGGACAGATAAAAAAGATTCCAATCACAAGTTAGATCAATAACTCCACGAAACAGTTCAAAGTCAATCTGTTAGACGCGCATTGCCTAACGCGGTTCACCCTGCTAATTTGCTCTATCTCTGAAACTCTGAAGATTGCTAGCGAAAGTTCCCCTACGTACATATTGGAATAGTCTCGTATGCCGCCTAGCCGAGCTTGTAGCCTATTCTTCGGAGAAAAGCCTTTCTGGCCTTGATGTCTTCTTCAGTTTCTATTCCCTTGCTTTTCAATCCGTCAATGACGCCTATGATTCCTCGCCCCTGTTCAGTTTCTGCGATGATTATTTCCAGCGGATTTGAAGTTGCGGCACATATTGAGCAGATTTCAGGTATTGTTTTGATCTTGTCAAGAACGTTTATGGGGTACGCGTTCTTCAGGAATATTATGAAGCTATGCCCGCAAGCGATCTCGAACGCTTTATCTTTTGCCAGGCGCCTCAGTTCCTCGTCGTTTCCTTCTTGTCTCACTAGGCAAGGGCCTGAACTCTCACAGAAACCTATGCCAAAATGGATGTTCGGAACGGCGTTCACGAGCGCTTCGTAGAGGTCCTCGACTGTTTTTATGAAATGCGCCGTGCCCACGATCACGTTGCAATTCTCTGGCGTTTCAATTTTGACTGTTTTGAGTTCGAGCAAACTGAAAACCTAGTGGAAAGTCTAACGTGAACTAACTTTTAAGATTTCACCACTTTCCTTCCTGCCCAATTTCTGCGATATCAAGGGTTTGGTTGGAACTCAAGCTTTCTCGGAAGTCTTGTTCTTGAAGAGGAGCCAGTTCTTGTCTTCTCTGAACCTCAGCAGCGTGTAGTCACCGTTCAGCTTGTCCCCGCTGAGGGTAAAGACTAGTTTATTCGGACTTCTATGCTTCAGCACGTACGTGCCCTCGTCCCACACTTTCACTGTTCCAGCGCCATACTCGCCCTCAGGAATCGTTCCTTCAAAATTGATGTAGCTGAGTTGATGATCCTCGACCTGCACTGCGAGTCTTTTCACCCCTGGTTCTGTAGGCGGATCCTTCGGTATAGCCCAACTCTTCAGAACGCCGTCCATTTCCAGCCTGAAATCGTAATGCAGATGGGTTGCGGCATGTTTTTGGATCACGAACCTCGCCGTTGTCGATTCTGTCATGCTCTGTCGTTTACGGTTAGCATTAAGTACAGTAAAAAGTTTGGGTACGATTCAAATGAGCCCATTTTCGATGATAATAAGTTTTATAAGCCACATGCCCACCCGTTAGTTGCGTCGTGCAAGAAGCGATTTTTGCACAGAGCATGTAAGGAGTTGAAATAGAGAAATGGAAAACAGGGAAATGCATAAGGCAGTTTGCGCTGATTGTGGAAAAGAATGCGAAGTCCCATTCAAGCCTGATCCAAGCAGGCCAGTCTACTGCCGAGAATGCTGGTCAAAGAAAAGAAACACAAACAGAAGAAGATTCTAGATTAAGCTAACTGCTTCATCCTAAAGAATCACTTATTCTATTTTTCTTCCAAGTTACTGTAAAGCTGGCAACGATCTGAAGGCTGATTCTGAAATTGCCCGCAAGCTAGCCCCATTTGTCATTCAAAATGTTCATCGTCATATCTAGCATGCTCCATCGTTAAACAGAAAACTCCTCTTCCAATTAAACAGACAGGAACTATTCTTGAGCAATTGGATAGAATAGGTTCGGAACAAGCTTTATCAGAAGAAGCTTCAGATTCCATTCTTGGAGAACGCGCGAATGCTGTTGAAGTTTCTGGAAGGAAAGTATTTGATTGCCAAGCCGGTGGCAGAGTGTTCTTCTCTTGTCCAAGATTCTTTAAACGAAGCAGGCTTAAAGAACGTGACAGTGAGGAAAGAGGTCTTTCCTCATTATTTGATGGTGCAGTACAGCCCAGGATGGGTGGGAAAGAATTTTGAGATCGAGTTCTTTTTCAAGGAGACAAAGGACGGAACAGAAATCACCGTTAAATGGCCCTATGCTGAAGAGATACCACAGCCTGATGATGACAAGTATCTTGAGATGCACACAAAACTTGAGGAAGAAAGGAAACGAAAGATGGAACGGCTCATCGATAAGTTCAAGAGAAGTATCGGAGCGATCAACGTCCCCGCAGACGCGGATGAAAAAAGGTAAAAAGAATTAACCTTGTCCAACAATCTGCGTTGAGCCGATCCAAGCCTAATTCCAACGTAAAAAGCGGCCTACATCGTCCCTGCACATTTTAACGCTGTAGCTTCGGATAGCAGCAATTCTTAGACATAATCATTAAGTTGCATCATTCATACTGGTTCATAAGTCATTAATAAATAAACGAATCCTTGTTCAACGATGCACTTGAACTCCAACTGTGACAATTTTATCGACATTCCATGCTTCAAATGCCTGTTTTGGGACCCGACAAAAGAAAGCCACCTGCACTGCAACCCAAACGAATGCAAAGAGTTGACCGAGTGGTTAATGAAGCTAGTATTGATGGATGAAAAAACAGAGACATTAATCATAGCCCTCCCAAAAAAGGTCTAACCGAACTCACTACCATCAGCAAGTTGCCAGCTTAAATCCGATTCAAAGAGAAAATGAACCTGGCGAGCTTCATGATTTATGATTCAGTTGCAAAAAGACTTCTGGAACCTCCCAATCTTAACTCGTTTTTCAGGTCCTTGAGCAATGATGACAAAGGCTTCAAGAATGGTCCTCGAGAACTCAGGCTCAGTCAAACGACCGAAAGCTCTAAATTTCTTACTGAGCGTTCTTTCCCGAAAGACTTAGCGTGGGCCGGTAGTTCAGTTGGTATGAACGCCTGACTTGCACTCAGGAGGTCTGGGGTTCAAATCCCCACCGGTCCACATCAACGGTTTTCTCCACATTCAGGTACTCCCGAAGCAAGTTCAGTTTTCGTTTGCGCTTTCTTGGGATTTTGGTCTTTTTGTATTCGCAGTTGTGCTAGAATCCTGCTTCTGCGAGTTTGACGACTTCTTCTTCTGGATGGGCAACAGCTACAGTGGTACTCATCGTCGTTGAAGTTGATCAATTACGTATAAATCATGGTGCTGTAACGCGCGTCGCCTGCCCGCAAATGAAATTTTAGATGTATTCCATCTTTAGGATCTCCTCAGCAAGCCCGTAACAAGATGGAGCGATCAAAACTGAAAGCAATATCAGCTTTTCAGTGCCGTTTTTCCATTGATGAAGTACATTTGCTGGCGCTCTAACGATGGTACCAGATCCCACCTCGATTTCTTCGTTTCCAACTCTAACTCTGCCCTTTCCTTTTACCACAAAGAAGTATTCGTCTCCTTCGGGATGTTTATGAAGCGGCACACTTTGATTGGGTTTGAAGCAGAGTAACCTAATCAATCCCTTTGTGCCATTGATTGGAATCTTGCTGTACTTATCTTCAGAAAATGTTGCTATTGAATCTAATTCGACTAATTCCATCTCGACACTTCCTTTTTGCAAAAGACAAATCTACAAACTCCTTCTTATAGCACACGGCAATTTATCCAAGAAATCACAGAGGGCGAGGGCTACGGGTTAGGTCAAATGGCTAATCTCTCGATGCAAATGTTCTTTACCTCCGTGAACATCAATCTTTCAACATGAAAATGAAAGCGATCGTAGCCGCAAGATACGGATCACCTGATGTTCTTGAGCTTAAAGACGTAGAGAAACCTGCCCCAAAGGACGATGAAGTACTCGTAAAAGTTCAGGCTGCATCAGTAAATCCAATGGATTGGCATCTCCTTGAAGGTAAACCGGTCATAGCTCGCCCGATGATGGGCGGGCTTCTTAAACCAAAAAACACGAGACCAGGAGTTGACGTAGCCGGCAAAGTTGAAAGGGTCGGCCTAAATGTGAGGGAGTTTCAGTCGGGTGACGAAGTGTTCGGATCGGGACGGGGAGGTTTCGCCGAGTATGTTTGCACTTCTGAAGATTCATTGGTGCTGAAACCAAGTAACATATCGTTCGAGGAGGCAGCCGCCGTTCCCACAGCGGCATTCACTGCTTTGCAAGGTCTTCGCGATAAAGGACATGTTCAAGCAAGACAGAGGGTCCTTATTGACGGCGCATCAGGAGGCGTGGGAACGTTTGCCGTGCAGATTGCCAAATCATACGGAGCTGAAGTGACAGGCGTATGCAGCACGAGAAATCTGGATATGGTGCGATCTATCGGCGCTGACCACGTAATCGATTACACCCAAGAGAATTTCACCAAGAAGGATCAGCGTTACGATCTGATTCTTGCTACTGCGGGATATCATTCGATCTTCGATTACAGACGAGCGTTGAGCCCAAACGGAACCTACGTCTTTATCGGAAGTTCACGCCTAATGCGCTCTCTGTTCCAAGTCGCACTTCTTGGACCATTGCTTTCAATAACCGGAAGCAAAAAAGCAACCTCCATGATAGCGAACCGAAACAAGAAGGATCTAATCTTTCTCAAAGATCTGCTTGAAGCTGGCAAAATAAGACCAATCATAGATAGGAGCTACCCGTTAAGTGAGGTCCCCGAAGCTCTCCGATATCTTCAAGGAGGACACGCTCGAGGAAAAGTGGCAATAACCATGTAGCACAGGGTTGGACATAATCCTTGTTCTTTTAGAAGGATGCCCAATTAATCTTGCTACCCAGTAGCCTTGTCTTTTGAGAAGGCTTTCACCTAAGCCTTTCTGCCCCGAGTCTTCAAAGATGCGTCAAGATATCCTTCGTCAAGATAGAAAGAGTGCGTTTTTCCGAAAATGAAACTGAGGAGTCATCCCTAAAACCCAAAAAATTAATATTGCTGCATTTCTAACCTGCGAACGGTGCCACGGTTGATTTACATTTACCGACGGATTTACTAAAGAAACCACGGTTTTTCAACATTTTTCATCCTTTAGGTATAGCCATGAGCCTATTTTGGTCCGATGATGAAATTGCACGTCTCTGAATATTGACGTTGGACTTCTAATCTGAGAATCCAATGGGTTCTAGGAGAGAAAGTAAGTAGCGCGCGCCAGGTTCCTCCATGGTGAGCCCCTGTGACACCGACACTAGTGGTGTTCAAGGGGATTTGTCTTGGAAGGACCATCGCCCGCCCCGAAAGCACAGAACTGACAGGCCCTGAGGGTTGTTTGGGTTCAGAATTTTACCATGATGCTTTCATCTTCGACTTTAACTTCATACCTAGACTCATCGTTTGCACTTACGTGAAGAAAACCTATTTTGGGTTTTGAGACGAGTCTACCAGATGTGACATCAAATTTAGCGTGATGCTTGGGACAAGTGACAACGTTGCCCTCTAAAATGCCCCATGAAAGGTCCCCACCAGCATGAGTACACCTGTTCTCGACACCATAGTAATTGCCATTCACGTTAACTATCAAAATCTCCTTGTCTTCCAACTTGAACGCTTTCATCTTCCCAACAGGAACCTCTGCCTTTCCAGCGACCCTGAAATAACCAGACTCCACGAACTCTCACTTCTTACACTTCGACAAGTTCCCAGTCCACCTATAACTTTTCCGCAAAGCTAGCGCGCGCTCTTTTCTCCACATCAGTATTCTGTGGGGGTAAAATCTTGTCCAAACAACGACAAGGTGCCCTGAGGTAAGAGGTAAACAACGCAGGTGCCGATGCTTAGACCTAGCGCTCGCAGGTCACGTTTGAGCTCTCAGGTTGGTGACGAACTCCCTAGCCTTTCTTATGTCGTCTTCGTTTGGTCGACCATTGTTGCGACTTCCTTGTAGATGATACCATCCCCGTTTCATGAACCCACAGCATGAGAATTCGCCTATGATTTCGAAACCTTTGTCTTTCAGCTTGTTCCTGAGTGCACTATGATTCTTGCTCAGGTTCTTTTCAACGAGTCTGTCGCTGACTCCAGCGGTTGAGAAAATGAAAGCTTTCTTGTTCTTCATGACGGGTAATTTACCGATAAAGTTCAGTAGCTTTCTGTGATGTTTCATGAAGTAGATTCCGGATCCGAACCCGATGACGTCGTATTCCGTGACGGATCGTGTTGCTTCTTTTTCAGGTCTCAAGACAGGTGCACCTAGAGCATCAGCCATAGCTTTGGCGATCTTTTCGGTGTTTCCATTATGGGTTGATATGCATACTAATGCAGATTTCATTCAAGTTTGCTCCTTGCTGTTCCACACGTTATCGGTTATCTTCAAAATACATTACATGATGAAGTAAGATTTAAATAGTGAAGTTTCTTTGAAAATAGAAGCTTCACCGCGAGAAAGCAACTAGGTTGAAAACTTGAAAACTGAACAGTGTGT
>DASPTR010000035.1:0-3306 GCA_035623315.1 Candidatus Acidiferrum sp.
AGCATCTAATATTACATGAAACAAGTGCTTGTCATCGTGATGCGGAACATAATCTGCAGGCATCTGCGGACAGTCAGAAGTCTCTAAAGAAGTGAGACAGTATCGCTATTTAAGTAATAGACTTGCAGAATGTTAGTAGTCATCATTGGATAAATGGGAGATGCGGTGGAGATCGGAAAAATATTGGTTACATCTGCATGGCCGTACCTAAACGTCACTCCGCACCTTGGTAATCTCGTTGGCTCTGTCTTGTCCGCGGACGTTTTCGGAAGGTATTGTAGGTTGAAGGGTGAGGAAGTTGTTTTCGTAAGCGGTTCGGATGAACATGGGACCCCCATCGAAGTGGAGGCCGTTCGCTTGGGTATATCTCCGAAAGAGTTGACAGATAGAAACCATTCGAAGGTCGTCGAGCTTTTTACGAAGTGGGGAATATCCTTCGATAATTATACAAGAACCGAAAGTAACACACATAAGAAATTCGTGCGTGGCATGTTGACAAAGATATATGAAAATGGATACATCTTCGTCCAAGAAACCGAAATGCTTTACTGCGGACACTGCAGCCGATTCCTCCCAGACAGGTTTGTTGAAGGAAAATGTCCTTACTGCGGCAAAGAAGGAGCCCGTGGAGACCAGTGCGAAGCCTGTGGAAGATTATTGGAACCGACACTTCTGGTAGAACCTTACTGCGTCATCTGCAGGAGTAAGCCAGTTGCAAAGAAGACGAAGCACTGGTATTTCGACATGCCGAAACTCTCGCAAAAGCTAACAGAATATCTCAATAATAATAATCAGCTTTCAACCAGCACGAAAAACTTCAGCTTGAACCTGATAAAGGAAGGACTCAAGCCAAGAGCCGTGACCAGAGATGTCGAATGGGGCATCCCGGCTCCTTTCCCAGGATCAGAAGGCAAAACGATCTATGTCTGGGTCGAAGCCGTCTTAGGCTACATATCCGCCACGATAGAGTATTTTGAGAACAGAAGCAAACCTGAGGAATGGAAAGAATTCTGGTTCAACAGGAACGCTAAATCCTACTATTTCATCGGAAAGGATAACATCCCATTCCACACAATTATCCTTCCAGCCTTGCTTCTAGCTTCAGAAGAAGACTTCAACCTACCCTGGAACGTCTCAGCAACGGAGTGGCTCCAATTTAAAGGCGAAAAATTCTCCAAAAGCCGCCGCGTCGGAATATTCATAGATGAAGCTTTGGATCTTTTTCCAGCGGACTATTGGCGTTACTTTTTGATAGCCTCAAGACCTGAAAGCAAAGACTCAAATTTCTCATGGGAACTATTCATCGAAAGAATAAACGCCGACTTAAACGATACGCTAGGCAATTTTGTCCACAGAACCTTGACCTTCATAAACACCCAGTTCAGCGGCGAAGTCCCTGAACCTGAATTGCAAAATGAAGATGCAAAACGGATTCTAGGTGATCTCGAAAAAAAAGTCAAAGAAACAGCCGGAGAAATCGAAAGCTGCAAACTCCAGGCAGCTGTCACCACCCTAATCGCAATTGGCAGAACAGGAAACCAGTACCTGAACGAGAAAGAACCATGGAAATTGATCAAGGACGCAAGAAATCAAGCGGCCACAGTCCTATACGTGGCAGTGCAAATCGTTAAAGCCCTAGCCGTGGTCTCCGCACCTTTCATTCCCTCCGCCGCAGATGATATCTGGAAGACTCTCAACCTCCCAGGCAGTGTACACGAACAAAAATGGACTGAAGCCTTGTCGCCATTGCTTGCACATCACAAAATAGGCAAAACAAGGCCAATTTTCAAGAAAGTGGAAGAAAGCGAAATGGAACTCGACAGAAAGTTGGACGAGACCATAATCGGCCAGTCAACAGAGAAATAGGATCTTGGCCTTGAGAAGATGCAGATAAAAGTCGACCTTCATGTTCACAGCTGCTATTCAAAAGATTCACTCATCACTCCACAAGAGCTCGTGTTCTATGCCAAAAAGAACGGAATGGACGGAATCGCCGTTACCGACCACGATAGGCTCGACAGCGCTATCAAAATCGCAAAAGAGAACGAATTCCCCATAATCCCAGGCATGGAGATCACAAGTTCAGACGGACATATCGTTGCACTCAGAATCTCGGAACCAATTCCCAAAGGACTAAGCGCCGGCGAAACAGTGGACAGAATACAGGCTGCAGGCGGCCTAGCGGTGGCCTGCCATCCAATTGCCTTCTTCAAAAAAAGCGTGGGAAGACATGTGAGTTCAAAGTTCAACGCCGTGGAAGTAATAAACGCTTCAGCTTTCCCATTTGGTCTTTCCGTTAGAACTGCCTTGCGACTTGCCTTAAACCTAGGGTTAGCGCAGGTTGCAGGCACCGACGCTCATTACGGGCCGCAAATAGGCTATGCCTACACACTCCTTGAATCCGAATTGAATGTTGACAGCATGATCGAAGCGATAACCAATGGCCAATGTATGGCAATGGGAAAGGCTATACCTTGGTGGCTAAGGTTGAAGAAAGAGTTTCTAGCTTTGAGGAAGAATAATGGTCTCGAAAACGAACAAACATAAAAAAGATGGCGCTAGGAGCCTTCAAGCTGATAAAGGTCTAGCTCCAAGTCCAAGTGCCTCTCTGGTCCTGAACGAGGTTCAAGGTTGAAAAGCTGAGACCCAATTGTTTCAAATCCATTGAAAACCTGTGGCGAATCAACTCCTGTCATTACAAGTGTGACTTTTAGCTTGCCATCTTGCTCTGGGTTCACCCTTGCACCCCAAATAACCAACGCATCGTTGTCCATCATTTCCGTGACAATCTCACCTACGCGGTTTGCCTCTTCAATAGTCATCTGATTATCACCTGTGACATGTATCAATGCCCCGGTTGCTCCCGCATAATCAACATCCAACAATGGGCTTCTGAGTGCGTTTCTCACGGCTTCCTCCGCACGATTTGGTGCATCTGATTCGCCCACTCCCACTATGGCCATGCCTCCTTGCTTCACGATAGTTTTGAAATCTGCAAAGTCAAGATTAATCAGACTAGGAGCTGAAATTGTTTCAATGATGCCTTTGATCATCTTTGCCAGCACTTGGTCCGCGACTCTGAACGCTTCGCTCAGAGGAAGCTGAGGAACGAGCTGCATAAGCTTGTTGTTGTCGATCACCACAACAGTGTCACACTGTCTTCGCATTTCTGCCAAAGCGCTTGCAGCATATTTCATCCTGCCTTTTTCAATACGGAACGGCGTGGTTACAACACCGACGACTATTGCGCCGTTTCGCCTAGCTATTTCAGCTACAATTGGCGCGGCACCTGTGCCCGTACCGCCA
>DASPTR010000036.1:0-13306 GCA_035623315.1 Candidatus Acidiferrum sp.
CAAGGAGTTCTTTCTCCATGCGGTTCAGCCTCTTCTGCTGTTCCAGAAGAATCGACATGATCATTGGCTCAAACATCTCTGGTCGCGTCGCATTGCTTCCTGCGGACGCGTGGTTCCTGCATGTATCAGTCATCTGCTCGAACGCTTCTCTTTCGTCGGCTCGCAGAGCCTTGGCAAATCCGTTCCAACTTTGAATCTCCGTGTCTAAGGCAAGCCTGTAAGATTCAACTGTCTTTCCCATAATCAGGCGCCTTCTGCGAAATCGTTCAAAGTCAAGTTTTCGATTGGAAAGTCCACGGATCCCAATTTGAATAGCGGATGCTTTTCAAGAATGAACTGCTTTTCGAATGGATAAGCTGATTTCTTCTTTACGGATATGGTGACGTTCGATTTTGAACAGGCAACGGCGTGGAAGAATGAGCTGCGCCTAGAATAATCGTGTCGTGGGCAAGTCGCTAGTAGGATCACGTTTTTTTCTTCAGCAAGTTTTGAGAGGTATGCGGTCACTTGGCTGAAGACCTCTCTGCTTTCTTCTGGAGGTATGTCTTCGTCTAAGTATAGCCCTTGATAGTCCGATATAATCACGAGTTTGGCATCGTATTTTGTCACTGATTCTTCGAGTTTGTCGAGGATTATTGAGGTCATCTGGTATGCCGTGAAGGCTCTTGAGATGAAGATTCGCTGCAGGACGTTTCTCGGCCTCAGGTGATGCACCCTGGCTAGTTGAGACACTTTGTAGAGCCTGAAAGTGTTGCCTCCATCGATGAACACGGCGCTCGATTCTAGGCCGCCTAACTGGTACGGCAGCTGAGCCCTGACGGCAAGAAGCAACGATAAAGTCACGATAGAAGGGAGACCTTGAATGATGGCAAAGTCCCCCAGCATGAAACCGGGAAACAGGCAATCCACGTTTTGTATGTTGAACGACAGTAAAGCCTGAGATGAAATCGTCTTAATCATCGTATTTTGTGCCAAAATCGTTCACTTCCTTGAGCCATTAGGGATTAGAACAAGCAGTCCTAATGGCTTTTAACAGTTGAGTCGAATAGCAAAACGCGAAGAGTGGAGAGTAAAGTTAAAGTGAAGTCAATTGAAGGAGGCGACGATCCCCGCACATGCTGCAAAAAAGACAAAAAACGCTCAAAACAGAAGCAAAGTCTTCTCAAGAAAACTTCTAAAACATCATGGTTTTCTGCATAACACCATGAAATGCTCACTGATTCCCACTGACGTCGCATTAGTGCAGGTCGCAAGGTGCGTTTCCCACCACGTTTTCCAGGCCTTCGGCAGTTTTCTGGCCAATCGGTTTGTTTCTTTTTGGTGGCCGCTGGCTAATCCCTCTAGACCTACCATTTGCAGAACCTGAATTCCTTGCTTCTCAAACGATTCCTTCAGTTCTTCAGGCAGATAAAAATGACATGGTGCAAAGCCATAACCACCGTAATAATCACCAGTGTCTCTTACTCTTGGAAAGATATCAAGTTCAATCTCTTTAGGCATACGAATCAATTCGTTGACTAGAACCCCGAGTCGTCCAATGACAGAAACGAAGATGGGAGCACCTTTCTTTGAAACTCTTGCCAATTCATGGATCGCTTTTCCCCTTCGCGTGCCGTCGACAACGTGTGACAATGGTCCGCCCAGACATACAACGCCGTCAAAAACCTCACTTTGGAACATAGAGAGATTGTCAATCGACCCCTGAATGATCTGTTTCACTCTTTTCTGAACACCTGATCTTCTGAGGTGACGTCTAGCGACTTCCAGCATTTCAGATGACAAGTCAAACAAAATGACATCGTAGCCCAACTTTGCAAGTTCAATCGTGTACCTGCCAGGACCACCTCCCGCATCGAGCACTAAACCCCCTTTTTTGGGAAGGTACTTCCTTATGAAATGCATCGTCGTGTCAAATTCTAGTCTACGATAAGAATCTCCGGCAAGTCTTTTCCATTCTTTTTCACCCTGCTCAGAGTAGTATTTCTTAACCAGCCTTTCTGTCATGAGAATAGGGTTCTTCATCAACTCGTTATATCATTTTCCAGTTTCAGGGAAGTTGCGCGTCCCTCTCAGCGGACGCTCAGAACGATCGTAATATGTCGCTTTCCAAAATATGCAGTGTGATATTCTTATTGTCAAATGGGAAACTCGGTTTTTAGGTGGGCATACGAAAGTTATGTTGATCAAACATGTTTGAAGGACTTTTCTCTCTTGCCGCGGATTGGGTAGTACTCTTACTCTGGCTGATGCTATTTTTGATCAGTGTCGCAGGCATTATGATTTCACGAAGTACTAGAAGAGAAAGAATATTAGACTAGTCTTGGGCTATCGTGAACACAACCGCGCATGCTTTCTACAAACAGACACGGCCTGCGAAGACAGATCAGGCATAGTTTTATCGAACATCAGAACCTATTGAGTAGAATTCCTTACGACACTCGAGGCAGGCACCAAGATTGATTTAAGACGAGTCCCATGTGTATGATGATTACGATGGCCAAAACTTCAAAAACAGAAGACCTGAAGAGCAGGGAGAAAATACAAGAACGCTTCTGGAACGAAGTAGGCTCCGTCGAACATATTTCATTACCTAAACTGGAGGACGCAATAAGAAAAGAATTCAACTTCAAAGATGACAGATCTATCCAAGCACAAATCAAACTGATGCAAGCAGAGGCAAGGATCAGGATAGAAAGCAAAGTCAAAGTCTGGATTAAACCACCACACACCAGCATGGCATAGAGCACACGCTAGGGTCAAGCAAAGGAATTCGAGACACGTGAGGGGGATTGGACACTTCGTTTATATGCTGTGCAAAGCGTGAAGTATTTCCATCTCTTGTGACACTAACGATGAGGCGATCGAAAACATGAACAAGAAACGAACAGGATATCCTGAAGTTATAATGCGATTGCCAGAAGCAGACATCCAGATCAAAGGCGTGAAGGCTTACATATTGCAGGGCGAGCAACATCAGTTGGCCTTTTTTGAAATGGAGCCCTCTGCACTGGTGCCCGAACATCAGCACGATTATGATCAGTGGGGGATGATTATCGAGGGAAAGATGGAGTTAACCATTGACAACGAAACAAAAACCTGCAAGACAGGCGATGAATATGTAATCCCTGCACAAGCAAAGCATCGGGCAAAATTCCTGATTAAGTCAAGAGTCATGGATTTCTTCTCAGAGAAAGATCGATACAAAATCAAGCCAACATCACGAATGTCAGAACGTTTTGATTTCAAAAAATTCGAAGAGAGAATTGATAAAGAAGGATTAGTGTGGGAAGAAAAAGAACAATTCGAGAAGGCCATTGAAGCCTATGACAAGCTTCTGGCAGAAATTGAAGCGGCTTCTCCCACGAATCAATCAGAAAAGAATGGGAAGAATGCGATAGAAGCTTACTTGCTAATGAGGAAGGCAGGGGTTTTCTTGCAGACTGGAAAAACAGAGATTGGTGAGCAACTGATGCATCAAGCATCGAAGCATGCCAAACAATCAAGTAACTCGTTGATCATTGCCAGAGCCGAGCTTGGCCTAGGAGTGTTCTATGGTTCTACCAATAGGCTTGAAAAAGGAGAGAAACGGTTGAAAGCAGCACTAAGATCCTTCAGCAAAGGAACGGATTACGACAGCAAGCAAGGCTATGGTTGGGCACTCCTCAATCTTGGTGGACTCCGCCGCAAGCAGGGCAAATTGCATCAAGCTGAACAGAACCTGCTCGAAGCCATCAACACACTCGAAATTATTAAGAATTGGGTAGGCGTCGCTTCCGCTTACGAACTGAAGGCCAAAGTAAACGAAGCCAAAGGTAACGTTGAACTTGCAAGAGAGGATCTGATGAAAGCCATTTCGTTCTATGAGAAGCAAGGAATGAACGAAAAGGCTGATTCGCTAAGAAAAAACACAAAAATGCGTGACGCCCTCTAGCTCATTCAAAAACGGATAGCTCTTCTTGAAATTGTTCTTTTCCTATGCTCCAACACGCCCGCTCATTGCAGAAATACTTCTCTCAATCGGCAAATTGCTCAAGTCTGTCAGCACACGGCTCTGCTATATTTGCTTACCTGTTCATTCTTTTAATCACGGCAGAAGCTCCTAAGAATACTATTGCAAGTACGAATGAAACTAATGTTGCAGGCAACAAACCCTGTTCTGCTACCGATATAAATGCATATTCACGAAACATTAGAAATACAGCTGCAAAAATAAACACTATTCCAACAAGCATTAATATGTCAGCTTTTGCTTCCGAATTCAAGTTCCTTTTCTCCTCAAGATGTTAATGTAGACGGTCAATCTAATCTCTCTCTATACTTGGAATTTAAGGCTTGCGAATAAGTCTTTGCTTGCCCGATCAACAAATATCGAAATAGAACTAGACATTTCCTTTCTTTTTGCACACAGTTGGAGTACTTCGTTAATAAACTAGAGTCACACTGATGCATCAAAGGTCAAAAACAACACTTCCAGCCTCATATGACATGCGCTGGACTCCAACGTTCCCTGAAAATGCCCAAACTCGCTACTGAATTTCTGCATTGGTGCTTATGTGGTATACACATGCAACCCAGCGCCCATTATGCTTCGGCATTGTGGGGGAGATTATTATACTAGAAGTCTCAGCCGTTAGACGTCTTGATGTAGTTAGTTGATATTCTCCATCTAATTCTATTTCCACTGTTGTTTCGTTAAGAACGACGTGAAAATTGTTCCACTGGAATGGCGTCAATCCTGTCTTAAGAGAAGAGACGGAAAGCTGGTATTGCCCCGATATCTTTTCTGATAATTCCAAAGTCCCGTCCGTGTGGAAGACGATGAAATAATAATTGTCTTCGTTGACGTAATTGAAGACAATCCACGGCACATCCCAGTTATGCGGTCCCGCTATAATGGTTCTAATGCCTACGTCAAAACTGTAGCTTGTTGAGTCAACTGCCACTCTTGTACCAACTCTTCCTGCTTGTACTACAACCACTAACAAGAGCAAAACGACGAACACTGCAACTATCTCTTTCTTTCTCATTAAATGGAACACATTCACATGCTTTTTGTTTAGCGCTTCAATCAAGTGCTTCGTCAAAAAGAGATCCAGTGCTAACGCTGGCACTATATAGAAAGGAAAGGCCACACCATTGATCAGAATCGGAAACTCAAACATGACGTTCAAGACGAAAGATGTGATCAACGAAGCAATGAAGATTAAAGAGATGATCGTAATCAATGATCTCTTAATGCCCAACAATGAAGCGGCGCTTTTGTTATAATCTCCTCCCTTCCCTAATTCACCAAGAAGTTCTCCTGCGAAAGAGAAGAGAGCTATAGCCGACAGAGATAGGAGCGCCGTTTCATTGGAAAAAACTTGCGGACCAAATCCTAAGCTGAAAATCAGGATATACCTCAACGCGTGATGTATGACGTCAAACGGGGCTCTTCCTTCGCAAAATGGATAAACTGAGTAGAGTACCAAAATCAGGACTCCCAAGATGATTTCAAACGACGAAAGCCCTATGAGAAGAGTGATAAACGAAGCCGAAGCCATCGCTGAGAGAATTCTCTTCTTCTTTGATGTGTTTCCGTCTCCCTCGAAAATCATCGAAAAAAGCTTCGATGCCAAGACGAATACAAACACCAGAGGATCTATCGAGTATCTAAACGAAATCAAATAGCCGAAGAATGCTGTCAAGAACACGTGGAGGAGTGAGCCTGAGTAAGAGATGAGTCTTGTCCAACGACTGATCGGAGTCGCCTTCGCTATGTCCGGTTCCACCATTTTTCATTACCATAATGTGCAGCTTACTTGAGTTTCGAAGATTTTTTAGGGTCTCTTGGGTACGGTCTATTAAACAAGTCCAATTCAAACGCAGATGCGCGAAAGAAGGATAAAAACTCTTATGCACTAATTTCAGGGAAATTCCGCTTAACACTATTGTCGTTTCCTAAACAGCATTGTGTCTCCATGGTGCAAACATATTCAAACCAAGCTTCTAAGCTTTGTAGCATCTTTTCAGATACTCACAATGTCGCCTTGTTTTCAAAATGCATGGAAATCAATCCTCAAATCTTGGATTTAGAAGCATCGTGCTTGCGCAAAAGCGGGAAGTTTTGTCCCCAATTCCTTGCTTTAGGGCGGCACGAACTCGTATGTTGGATTTGTTTCTTCGGTGATTTTTGCCACAAGCTTGACTTTCATGCCTACTTTGACTTGGGACAGTTTGAAGCCTGTTAGCCAAGCAAGTACTTTGACGCCTTCCTTGAGTCTCCCTATTGCTACAGTGTATGGTTTCTGCTCGATGAACGTTGTCGGTCTAACCACGATGTGCGTGAACGCTTCAACTTCTGCCTCGCTACTCAATTCTACCCAAGTCACTTCGGAGCAGATGCAGCTCGGGCAGTCTGCGGACGGTGGAAAATACAGTTTTCCGCATTTGCAGCATCTTGTGGCGAAGATTTTTCCTTCTTTTAGGCCTTCCCAAAACTTCAATGTCTTGCTTATGGGAATCTCCTGCACTATAGTTATGGGTCTTGATTTTACGCTAGGCATTGATGCTGAAGTCACACTGGTTCATCTCCTTAGAATCGTTACGTAGCAGTAGTGTCCTGTCCCGCCGACGTTGTGTGCGAGTCCAACATAGTTTTTCATCGGAATCTGCCTGCTTTTCTCAACAGCGTCTTGTCTTAACTGATGAGTTAATTCATAAATCATGGCGCAGCCAGTTGCGCCAATCGGGTGCCCCTTGGCCTTCAACCCGCCGTCCATGTTCACAGGTATCTTTCCTCCAATTTCTGTTTGGCCATCCCGCAGCAGTTTTACTCCTTCACCCCGGCCACAGAAGCCGAGATCCTCGTAAGCCATAATTTCGGCAATCGTGAAGCAGTCGTGCACTTCGGCAAAATCAAGCTGATTTGGCGATATCCCCGCTGCCCTGTACGCCCTCTGCGAAGCCAACACGCTTGCGTCTAGGCTCACAAAATCCTTCCTCTTGCTCAAATTAGCTGTTCCAGACGAGTAGCCTATTCCCGCAATCCACACGGGCGTATCGACTTTAAGCTCTTTCACCTTCTCCTCTGAAGCAACGATCACAGAGGCAGCACCATCAGTAATGGGCGAGCAATCATACAGCTTCAGAGGCGAAGCAATAACCATAGACGAAAGAACGTCATCCACCGATATCTTGTTCCTGAGATGAGCAACAGGGTTCATAGACGCGTACTTGTGATTCTTGACGGCAACAAGAGCCATGTCTTCCTCAGTCGTGCCATACTTGGCCATGTGTGCATTAGCATAAAGCGCATAGTATGCTGGGAAGGTCATTCCGAAATTGTGAAACTCCCAGAAATAGTAGCCCGCTCTTCCAATCCATTCCATGGCCGTGGATGAGTCAATTTCCCGCATCTTCTCAACCCCCAAGGCCATGGCGATTTCAGCATGCCCACTTGCCACCGCTGAGTAAGCCGTGAAGAATGCTGCACTACCGCTTGCACACGCAGCCTCGCAACGCACTAGACCTGCCCCCGAAAGACCGCAGTATTCACCAACCACTACGGCCGGAAGCAGTTCTTCATACCATGCTCCTGAGCCGACTGAGCCCACGGCGGCAAATTCAACATCTTCGGCATCTACGCCCGCATCTTCAAGGGATGGCTTAACAGCTTCAAAACCAAGCTCGGAGATGTTGGCGTCAGTCCTGACGCCGAATTTTGAGCATCCAACACCTATCACAGCCACTTTTTTCATGAAAGTCGCGTTCTCCACATCAATTCTAGATAGAGAGAAAAATATAAGGAAAAAGGAGGGCTACTTGCCTTTAAATTCGGCTTTTCGCCTTCCCATAAAGGCTTCTAGTCCTTCCTTGAGGTCGTCTGTTGAGAATGTTAGTCCCATTAGTCCAGCTTCTAGTCTGAGCCCGGTTTCAAGCGGCACTTGCGTTCCGAAATTCAAAGCATGTTTGGCATACTTCATGGCAATAGGCGGCCCGTCAGCCAGTTTCTTCGCCATTTCGCGGACTTCGTCTCGCAGTTTATCGTAATGCACGACCTTGTTGATTAAACCTATTTTCAGTGCTTCATCAGCCTTCAGTCGATTTCCAAGCATCACAATTTCCTTCGCTCTCGCCAAGCCTATGAGCCTCACGACTCTCTGGGTTCCTCCCCATCCTGGGATTAGGCCTAAACCTATTTCTGGGCTGCCGAGCTCTGCGTGTTCAGCGGCAACTCTGAAGTCGCAGGCTAACGCTAATTCTAGGCCTCCGCCGAGCGCGAAGCCGTTGATCGCGGCGATCACAGGTTTCGACATTTCCTCAATTTTACCGAAGACTTTCTGTCCCATTCGTGAGAACTCTTCAGCCTTGACGGCCGTGGCCTTCGGAAACATTGTCACGTCGGCGCCTGCACTGAAGGCTCTGTCGCCATCACCTATGACGACGATGCATCTTATGCTCGCATCTTTTTCAGCCGTGTCCAAAGCGTCTGCAAGCTCCTCGAGTAAAACATCGTTGAAGGCGTTGAGTCTGTGGGCTCGGTTTAATATTAGCCACAGAACGTTCTGTTCTCTTTCAAGTTTCAAGTTTTCGTACGCTTTACTCAAATCATTTCACCCTGCTTCTTTCTTGGTTTCATACCCTTTTAACGTTTAATATTTTCTGAGTAGATATTTGAGCACGGTAAGCTTCTGGATTTCTTTCGTGCCCTCGTAGATTTCCGTTATCTTCGCGTCACGGTGGTATCTTTCGACACGGTATTCGCCCAAGTATCCATAGCCGCCTAAGATTTGTATGGCCAAGTCAGTTACTTCCATGGCTACTTGGCCAGCGTAGAATTTGGCCATCGCCGTGATCATAGGGTCCATTTTGCCCGAGTCGACCAGCCAAGCCGCACGATAGGTCATCCATCTTGCCGCTTCGATTTTCGTCATGGCTTCTGCCAGTCCCGCGCCTATGAGTTCATGTTGAAGCAACGGCTGGCCAAAGGCTTCCCTCTGTTTAGAATATTTGAAGGCGATCTCGAAGGCTCCTTGAGCCATGCCGACAGCCTGTGACGCTACGCCGACACGCGTCTTATCGAAGAATTCCATCGAACTGTAGAAGCCCTTGTTCAATTCGCCTACAATGTTCCAGTCAGGTACTTTTACGTTGTCGAGCCTGACCTCTCCGGTCACTGAACAGCGGATACCCATCTTGTCATGAAGCTTCGACGTTTCAAGCCCAGACGCGCCTTTCTCCACGACGAACAGTGTTTCACCCCTGTAGGTCGGTCTAACCTTCGTGTCCGTCTGAGCTAACACCACTATGAAGTTGGCCGTGGTGGCGTTCGTTATGAAAGTTTTTGTCCCGTTAATCCACCATTCATTTCCGTACTTCGTGGCAGTGGTTTCCATTTTGGTGATGTCACTTCCGCTCACGTTGGGCTCAGTGAAGGCAGCAGCCGAGATCCATTCACCCTTACACAATGGTGGTAGATACTTTTCCTTCTGTTCCTTCGTGCCTAATGTGGCAATGAATTCGCTTCCGAAGGTTCCTGTGGATACGGCAACGCCAAGGGAAGAGTCCGCCCTGCACATCTCTTCGATGGCCAAACATGTTTCAAGAAGACCGAAACCTTGACCGCCGTATTCTTGGGGTAAACTCAAGCTCACGAACCCCAGTTTGGCAGCCTGCTTGTACAGTTCAATAGGAAATTCCTCTTTTCTGTCAAGTTCCAACGCTAATTCAGGTTTGAACTCTTTCGCGCAGAATTCCTTTACCGCTTTTACGATTCCAATTTGAGTTTCATCCAATTCGAACTTCATCTAATAGAACCCCCTCCCACTTTTCTTTCCAGTCCACCCTTTGCGCACGTATTCTTCCAGCAGGGGACATGGCCTATACATTTCCATACCGTATTTGCCATCGAGTTCTTTGAGCTTGTTCAGCATGACTTCTATTCCTGTTCGGTCCGCATATTCGCATGGACCTGAAGGCCAGTATGTGCCAAGCTTCATTCCGGTGTCAATGTCCGCTGGCACAGCAGCATCGTCATGTATGAGCCAAGCAGCCTCGTTAACCGCGACTGCCCAAGACCTGTCAACGTCGTATTCGTCAAGAAGGTTGAAAGGTATCCTAGGCCTTCCTTTTGTCCAATCGTAGAAGCCTACGCCGGTTTTTTGCCCAAACTTCTTTTCTTTTACCAGCGGTTCAATTACTTCAGTGCAGGGTTTGAATCTTTCCCCGTAAGCTTCGTAGAGCACTTTGCCGACTCCGTATATTATGTCGAGTCCGACGAAATCGCTGAGTTCGAACCACCCCATCGGAAAGCCCCCAGTGTATTTGACTGAAGCGTCTACTCCTTCTTTCGTAGCTTCTTTTCTCTGCAGGGTCCAATACGCTTCGTTGAAAGCTGCTCCGAGTATACGGTCTACTATGAAGCCGCGGACATCTTTCCGCACTGTTATCGGTGTTTTGCCAAGTTTCTTAGCGAGTTCTGAGACTGCCAGCATCGTTTCTTGGCTTGTCTTGTCGCCCTGCACCACTTCAACGAGTGCCTGGAGTTGAGGAGGGTTGAAAAAGTGCATTCCTGCAACTCTATCTGGTCGTTTCGTTACGCTACTCATCTCTGTGATGCTCAATGCCGACGTGTTCGAGGTCAATATTGCATTTGGAGGAGCAGCCTGATCAAGCTTAACGAAAACAGTCTTCTTCAGATCCATGTTTTCAGGTGCAGCTTCCACTGCGAAGTCTATGTCTTTTGCTGCCTCTTCGTAACTCGTCGTCGTGGTTATTCTTGCAAGCGCCGCGTCCGCGTCTTCCTGTCTTATTCTCCTTTTCTCAGCGAATTTGTCGAGGCTCCATTTGATTCTTTCTTTAGCTTTTTGCAGGATTTCGTCGTTGACGTCGACCATTGAAACATGATATCCGTTCATGGCCAAGAGCTCCGCGATCCCGTGGCCCATTGCTCCCGATCCGATTACCGCTGCTCTCTTGATCTTCTCCGAAGTCAAGATAATCTCGTCTCCTTCATTTAATATTGGGTAACCTTGAATACGGGTAATAAAACTTTTGAATGCTCAATATATGTTCGCGTGCGGAAAAATTGAAGAGGATGAGAAAAGTTTATGGTTGTTTTGCAAGGTATCCGGCGATGGTGCTTTTTTGGATTTCGCTTGTTCCTTCATAGATTTCAGTTATTTTTGCGCAGCGGTGGAAACGTTCTACGTGGTAGTCTGCCAGGTAACCGTATCCTCCGAAGATTTGTATGGCTTCGTCTGTTACCTCCATGGCTACTCGGCTTGCGTAGGCTTTGGCCATCGAAGTTGCGACGGCGTTTGGCTTTTCCTTGTCGTACAGCCAGGCTGCCTTGTGCATCATAAGGCGCGCTGATTCGATCTTGATGGCCATCTCGGCCAGTTTGAAGCTTATGCCCTGAAAATTCATTATCGATTGTCCGAATTGTTTTCGTGTCTTTGCATAGTTCAACGCTTTTTCGAAGGCTCCCTGTGCCATCCCCACGGCTTGCGCTGCTACGGTGATTCTTGTTCCGTCAAAAAGCTCCAACGTATAATAGAAGCCCTTGTTCAATTCGCCTACGAGGTTTGTTTCCGGAACCTTCAGGTCGCACATTGAGAGTGAACCTGTGACGCATGGTTTTATGCCCATCTTCCAATGCAGTTTTGTGGCTTCGAGTCCGCTCATGCCTTTTTCGGCGATGAATATGCTTTGTCCCCTGTGGGTTGGCTGGGCGTTCGGGTCCGATTGGCATAGAAGGATAAAAGTGTCCGCGGTTGTTGCGTTTGTTATGAATTCTTTGGCTCCGTTAATTGTCCATTCTTGCCCTGTTTTTTTGGCTGTTGATTCCATCCGGGTTATGTCGCTTCCATGCTCGGGCTCGGTGAAAGCGGCTGCAGCCAGTTTTTCGCCTTTCGCGAGGGGCGGAATATACCTTTTCTTCTGCTCCTCGTTACCATGCTTTAGCAGCAGGTCTGGGATCATAAGGTTTCCCAGTGAGATTGCTACGCCGATGCCAGGGTCGACCCTGCACATTTCTTCAACCGCTATGCAATCTTCTAGTACGCCGTAGCCTTGTCCGCCATACTCTTGAGGTATTCGCATGCTCGTAATGCCCAGCTGGGCAGCTTTCTTGTAGAGAGCCGCCGGAAATTCTTCTTTCTGATCGTATTCCAACGCGAGTTCAGGCGTGAATTCTTTCTCTGCAAATTCGCGGACGGCACGTCGAATTTCTAGTTGTTCATCGTTGAGTTTGAAGTCCATAACTCATCTTCTCCTTGGTTAGTTCATGCTTTCTGTGTTCGTGACTCATTAATCTTGTTTTTCAACGATGGGACTATCTTAAACAAATCTTCAACGACGCCGTAGTCTGCGAAGCTGAATATCGGAGCTTTCGGATCCTTGTTGACGGCTATTATCAAGTCTGAACTTTTCATGCCTAACACATGCTGGAATGCCCCGCTTATGCCCATCGCCAAGTAAAGTTTAGGCTTCACAGTTTTCCCAGACGTGCCCACTTGCCTGTCGCTTGGAAGCCAGCCCTTGTCAACTATAGGCCGCGAGCATGATAGGACTCCGCCTATTGCTTTTGCCAATTCCTCCATCATAGGAAGGTTCGCAGCATCCTTTATTCCGCGGCCGATGCCGACGAGCTTTTCTGCTGCCGTTATGTCCACCCCGCCTGGTGGGGGCAGAACATATTGGATGAATCGTTTCTCAACTATTTCTTCCGTAAGCGGTGAGGGTACTTCGACGATTTGCCCGTTTGAAGGCGTCGCGGGTTTGGCTGCAGTGAATGCGGCTTGCCGTACCGTGACCATGTAAGTGTCGGCCTTTTTGGCCGTGGCCTTAACGTTCACCTTGCCGCCGAACATCTGGCGGGTAACCGTGAATGTGTCGTTTTCGAATGAACAGTCGATGCAGTCCGTTGCCAGTGGCAGGTTCAGAGTGCTTGCCAGTCTCGGCGCCAAATCAATTCCGTAGCTCGTGTGCCCCACCATTATCAGTGATGGCTTGTGCTCAGAGATCAGTTTTGAAAGGATTTTCTTGTAGGCTTCCGAGTTGAAATTCTCGATTTTCGGATCTTCAACGATTATGACTGTGCCCGCATATTCTGCTAGAGGCTTTGCGAGTTCCTTGATCTTATTGCCTAAGACGGCAACAGTCAGTTTGGCATTTGTCTTCTCAACGAGTTCTCTGGCTTTGGTGAGCATCTCGTATGTTATGTCACGCATCTGTCCTTGTCGGTGTTCAGCCAGAACGAGGATTTCCGTCATCAGAGTAGCCCCCTTGACTTGATGATCTCAGTAATCTTGGCCGCGATCTC
>DASPTR010000037.1:0-3108 GCA_035623315.1 Candidatus Acidiferrum sp.
CAGATGTCCCGAAGTTGTACCGAAAAACTGAACTACTACAGATCATCCTATCGTGTCTCCGTATCCGGCCGCGTAAAACTTTGCGACCAACCTGAGGTCATGTTGCGGTGACAAGAAGGTCGTCCTCCCTGAAGGGACAGGCTCTTCAACGAGCAAGGACGACTGAAACTGATCGAGCAACTCTTTCAGTCGTTGCTTGTTTTCCTCGTCTTGGGCCTTCTGTTGAGCAGGAGTTGGCGGTGCCATTTGTGCGCAACAGCTTTGAGTAAGCCAAACCTGCAGGACTAGGAAGCCGACCAAGAGATGGATAGACTCGCGCTTGAGCATAGGACTGGTTCTCGCGTTCTCTAGCGATGTCTAAAGAGGAATGGAAACAGATCACAAAAAGCGGTCTGTTCTTTGTGCGTAACCCTAACAGAACCAAGCCTGCGGTCAATCTCTATCTAAGTCTCTATCTAAGTGAATAAGCACTGGAAGAGCCGTTTTAGCTTGAGGGCAGTCAAATATGCGCGGAACCCCCAACTGGCAACACCTTACTCCTCGGGAACAGGGCAGGCCACTTTTCAACAAAAGCGTTCGTCTAACCTATACTTGTATTAGAGTACTGTCAGAAAACAAGCCCTAAGGGAGCGCAAAAAAAGTGCTGATAACAACTATCCCCGCTCCATACCGCCTGGGCTTCGGAAAGATTAAAGGGTTGTCACCAGCCGAGTATGAGGCTCTCGCAACAGCCCTAGAAACGGCACCAACAACAGGCGGTTTGAAGAAATTAGCGTCTGCCATCGTAAAACAAGTGCCAACGCTTAAACGCGCTGACATTGAAGTTATTCTAAGGTCGTTGTTTTCTTTGCGTGTCTTTTTGGCTGATGAAGAGACCCCCTTGTCAGAGAATCTTTCAAGTTTGAGTAGCGCGATGCAGGCTAGTGGGAAAGCAGATTTGGCTCTTACCGAACAAGAAAAAATTGAGTTCGAAAAGAGGTTGGACAGACTTCTCAAAATCAACGCCGTCACCATGTCTGCCAAAGTGCAGAGGCTAGAGATTGATTATCCCAATACTTTCTACGAGGCGCTAATCTTGACTGATATGAGGCCTATATTTGATAAGCCAGAAGACCGCCCGGTGGGCTGTGCAGTTTCTCATACATTGAAAATTACCTACCATGAGAGTGGGGAACATAAAGAGTTTTACGTTGTTCTAGATGCTGACGACCTTCAGACCATGAAGAAGGTTCTTCAAAGAGCCGAAGCTAAGGCGTCAAGTATAAAGTCCTTTCTCAATCTTGCAAGTCTTCCTGATTTGTCATAGAGAGAAGGTTGGTTATGGCCTCATACTGTCCACAAATCAAACCCACAGACTGGTCGGAACCCGAGCCCGATTTGGATTGGCACGAGTCGGCTATCGAGACAACTAGCGAAGCTGTCCGAAAACTCATGTTGATAGACGAATTGGTCGCAAAAGCTTTGGCTCAGGCTACCGATACTCAGCCTGCGCTGGCGCAGCTATTCCACGAGCAAGCAGATAAGTGGGAGCGCGAGACGAGACATCTTTCTTCTCCTAACCAGAAAATAATGCACCCGAGCTATCAAGCGGTCCTTGGAATGGGAGCAGAAGTGGTCCCCCTGCTACTGCAAGACCTAGCTCAGAACCGAAGGGAATGGTTTTGGGCACTTAGCTATATCACCAAGGCAAATCCAATCCAGCGGGAAGATGCGGGGAAAATGGACAAGATGGTAGCAGCTTGGGTCAAATGGGGTAAGGATAGGGGGCTTTTGTAAAGTGCGACCCGCGTTTCGCCCAGAACGCGTTATCCGGGCAGAGATAGAAGCTACCTTTCCGCACATTGTAGGTACCAACTGGTTGCCGAAAAGCCCGTTTGACGACTCTTATCAGTGTATTGCTTGGGCTGCTTCCGATACTTCGCGCAAGTGGTGGCCTGTCGTTTCTCCCCCCGAATGTTATTGGCCCCCCAATGCGCCGTTGAACGATACTGTAAATTCCTTCATTCAGGCCTTTGCGACCTTGGGGTACGCACCTTGCACTGATGACTCATTTGAGTTCGGCTATCAAAAGGTCGCAGTTTATGCGACTAATACAGGCTTGGTGCGGCACATGGCAAGACAGCATTTCTTAGGCAAAGGCTGGCTTAGTAAGCCGGGGACGCTAGAGGATATACGTCATCCAGATTTACGGTGTATCGAAGGAGACCCCTCCCCCACGTCGTTTGAATATGGAACAGTAGCTCAAATTCTGAAACGAAGTTGGTTGACCGCGGCGAGGCATGACTTGTTTAGCGGCTGGTGGGCTGCATTCCTCTTCTGGCTCTATCGTAAAATCATTGTGGCACGGTGAAATCATGGCGATTCCTGCATAGTCCTGCGCACCGTGACGCTCCTCATCGAAACATGGATGTGGCTTACATAGCAAACGGAAGAAGAGTGAACTGCGCCCCGGTTTCGAAACTTGTGGACGGACCGGGATGGGTCTCCGAAATCAAGTTGGACGGCTACTGCGCTTGTCGCGGTCAAATCTGATCGCGGCGTCAAGCTGTTTTCTTTTTCTCGCCGGAAGAAATCCTTCAGTCATCAATACCCACTCATCGTTGAGGCCATTGCAGAACTCTCCGACCCGAAGGTCACGGTTGTATAATAAGAACAGACAGTCTGTTTTCCGTCTTCAGCGGTAGAAAGCGAATGAAGCCCGGCTCCATGGTCGGTCGTACATTTCGCTCACAAACACGGGGTATGACCTTCTTTGCATGGCTCCACAACCCACAAACCAAGAGACGCTGGATAGAGTCTTAGAACTGATTTCACTGCGGACCAACACGTACCAGACTGGTGTCCAAACAACAATCTGCTGGAAATCCGATTCTGGCTGGTTGAATGCGATCACAAAACTGGAATTTATTCGCAAGGGTGAGGAGCCACCTTCGGAGATCAGACACGAATACAGCAAAGTCGAGATCAACCGCCGCCACTTGACGCAAACCGAGTTTGTGCATGTCCTAAAACAGCTTGTTGACAGGAATTTACTCGAAACAAGTTCTGGTGGAAGAGGTCTAGCTTACGAAAGTAGATTCTCAAGTGGCGGCAAGACTCGACAGCCAT
>DASPTR010000038.1:0-2935 GCA_035623315.1 Candidatus Acidiferrum sp.
GCATACCATACCTTTGGGAACATGAATGCCAAAAAAAGAAAAACCCTTAACTAAAAAAGAGCGAGCCGAGAAAAGAAAGAAACATAAGGAAAAGCAAAGCAAAACACAGACTTCTTAAGCCACAAGAAAAAGCTTCGCAAAACTCTTTTTCTCTTTTACCATAAAGTTGGCTTCTTCAATGAAATGAAGGAAAGACGCGTCAGCATTGGATATTATTGGCTCTCCCTAATAATGCGAAGGAATATGCTTTAGCTTGTTTATCCCTCGTTAATTTGTAGCTGAAATTGATGCTGAGTTTAATGAAACGTAACCAAAGAATGCTCAAATCTCACGACAGAAAGAGAAAGAACGGGACAAAGAAGCAAAAAGAAACAGTTGAGACAGCACCTTCGTCCCAAGGGCAAGAAACGTTAGAGCAACTAAACGAGCTATGGTAACCATTTAGAAGTTTATAGCTAGACGACAACAATACAGCGCGCGCTAGAGCGTTAGACGGTGAAGTCGATTCTCACGGGGTCCGTTCCGTCCACTCCGCTGAAGCTGTACATTTGTCCGTTGATGTTTATCGTGCCTGAGTATGTTCCGTAGCTAGATCCACCTACTTGGCTGACTATGAACATTAGATAGTGTGGTCCTGCTGAGAGCGTCCATTGAACAGTCATTGTGTCGCCGCTAAAATGGTACTCGTGACTATCAGCACCCACATAGCCTGAGTCTTGTCTAGTCACCATCGGTCTGTCAAACGTAACTGCCCAATCTCGCAGGTATGGATCACTGGAGTCGCTTGCAGTTATCACAAACGAATTATTCGTTGGAGATGTGATCGGTGGCCCCACGCTTACAGGTGCAAGCCATGATTTTCCGAAGTTGCGGGCTACCAGCGCAATATCGGCTATGTCGATTCTGCCATCTCCGTTGACGTCTGCCAGCGGATTCCAGCCTACGCTTCCAGCCGTCAACCCAAAACAGTGAGCTACTGCCGCTATGTCCTTAATGTCAACTTTGCCATCAAGATTAACGTCACCGACAACATCGCCCACGGGTTGCATGAGCGGATAATGATCAACAACGTTCGACCCTCCAATCATCGGAGTATCGCCGATCCCGTCACTGCCTGTCACATTCTGGAATGGACCGCTTAACGAGTCTGTTCCGTTGTAGTCGCTCCAATAGTTGCCTCCAGAAGGATAACCATAATCCCAAGCGTTCAAGGAGCTAGAGTATGCCTGATGTTGATTATCGATGAGATTATTGTGATAGATAACGTTGTTATTCGAACTCCAGCAACTCACGCCATAAGCATTGCCGACCAAAGTGTTGCTGACTACAGTGTTATTTATGCCCATGTCGAGCAATATACCTCCTTGTTGCATTCCAAAAAAGTCAGTTGTATTCGCTACGTAATTAAGTCCAACAACATTGTCATTTCCTATGACAAGTATTCCAACATACCCTCCAGTAACGTTGTTTTCCGCGATGAGGCAGTTATCTGCACCGACGAGTGATATGGTTGAAGCGGAGTTCAATCCAGAACCCTCAGACAATACAATATTTCCGACGATCTTCGTTCCTTGAGAGGATATTGCAACGATCGGATCAGGAGGTCCGACATCTTGCACGACATTATCCATGAACACATCGTTGCATACGACGGAAATGCGACCGTCAATTGCAATCATGCACACAATATCCGTTGTGGTGATGAAGTGAAACCCACTTACAGAAACATTGCTTGCACCTATCCAGAGACCAACTCCTGTACGCGGTGAAGGTGAAAACGAAAGAACAACAGTTGTAGTCTCGCGGTTTTCTCCCTTAAGCGTTAATGGCTTGTCAATAGACAATCCACCATAGTAAGTTCCTGCCCTCACATAAACGGTGTCTCCAGCACTCGCGTTGCCAATTGCATCTTGGATAGTGGGATAGTCGTCTGGAACAATTATCACGGATGACGCATGAACGACTGGAACGATATGAATGTCAAGTGCCATAGCTGAAGTGGCAAGCATAAGCAACGTGAGCGCAACCGCAATGACCCTTGATTTATAATGAAGCCCTATCATCCAATTCCCCTATGAGTGTAAGGAGGTCTCCTCAGAATTAAGCATAGCGCGCGCGTTCATGTAAGTTGTCTTCTTGCTTGAACTTGAATAGAAGATTCTTCTAGAACTATCTATCACAAGCATTATTTGGGCACCTAACGCTAGCTTTACTCCCCGAAACGTTTGAAGGAGAAGGGAGAAAGGGCAGGAAAAGAGGCGAGAGGAAAAAGGAAGATCAAGCCTCTTTCCTTCCTTAATTAACATTCTTCCGCAGCATCATGACTTAATCCTTGGCACATTGACCAGACAAAGGAAACATTCAGACGCACGTGTCTACGTATCTGTTTTGCAACGTTAAGGAAAGAACCCACAAGGAAATCAAATATAGACGATCCTCGAGTTTTAACGCATTGCGCCGTCAGATTCTAGAAAATTGTCCTTTTCTTTTTCAGTGGGGTTTCAAGAACCCTGGAGTCTCGCTGTGGTTTTGTGATTCTACGATTGGTCTGCTTCTTTGTGTCGTTCTTTAGCAGCTTGCAGGTACTGAATTGCTTTCTCTTGAAGTTCTGGGTTGAACACTTTGTTGTCGTCTCCAGTTGGGGGTCCTTTCTGATTTTTCTTGATCAGGGTCGTGGCTACGTAGATAGAGATTCCAAGTCCCACGACGATCGGAATCCAACTTGAAGTCGCCAGGCTCATCAACACCAAGGCGATTGGCAAACCAAAGACAACAATCAAAGCCAGCCCGGCTGTTTCAAGCATGCCCTTGATGGCATCAAACACTTCTCCCACATATACCACCAGTCGAAATTGTCGTAGATCTCTTCTTCGATGAAAAGAATGGTTCAGCTAGGAAATAAGTCTTGGCGCACGCTAGTCGTCAAACTCATCGA
>DASPTR010000039.1:0-12196 GCA_035623315.1 Candidatus Acidiferrum sp.
ATTGTTGAGGATCTCGCAGGTGGGAAAATACCTGGCGCACTGATCCTTGACCCTGAAAAAGTCGGAGAGGTTGCCACAAAACTTGCTTTGAAGGTTGCTCCACTCCGAAAGAAATCCAAGACCTTGCTGAAGAATGCCGAATTGATTGAGAAGGCAAAGGAGTGTACGCAGTGTAATGCGTGCAGGCGAGCGTGTCCACAAGATTTGCTCATTCCAGAGGCGATGAAGGCTTCGGCTGAAGGAGACCTTGTGAAACTGGCAGACTTGTACGGTATGTGTGTCGGCTGTGGCAAATGCGAATACGCATGTCCAAACGGCCTCAAGCTACACAGCTTCATCATATCAGCAGGAGAAAAGAAGCTCAAGGACGAAACCTACAAGCTTAGAGTAGGAAGAGGAGCAATACAAGACGTCGAGATAAGAAACGTCGGCAGCCCCATCGTTCTAGGCGAGATCCCAGGAGTAGTCGCTTTCGTCGGATGTGCCAATTACCCGAAAGGCGGGGCAGACGTCGCCGAGATGGCAATGGAATTTGCCAACAGACGCTACATAGTCGTGACCTCAGGATGCGCTGCAATGTCAATAGGCATGCATAAGGATGAGGATGGAAAGACGCCGTATGAGAAGTACACAGGCGAATTTACCGCAGGAGGAATCGTCAACGTCGGCTCATGCGTCTCAAACGCACACATTGCCGGGGCCGTGATTAAGATCGCAAACATATTTGCAAAGCGCAACCTGAGAGGCAATTATGAGGAAATCGCCGATTATGTGCTCAATCGAGTAGGCGCGGTCGGCGTTGCCTGGGGCGCCTATTCTCAAAAGGCAGCCGCAATCGGAGCAGGATTCTGGCGTTTAGGTATTCCAGTCATTGTTGGTCCCCATGGCACAAAGTATAGGCGCATGCTTCTAGGGAGAGCTGATCATGAAGAGGACTGGTACGTCTACGACGCTCGAACAGGAGAAAAAGTATACGTCGGACCGACACCTGAGCATCTGTTCCAAGCTGCAGAGACGAAAGAAGAGGCGATGGTGTGGATAAGCAAGCTCTGCATGCGACCCAATGATACGTCGAAGGGGCGAGCCATAAAACTCACACATTACGTTGACCTGCACAAGAGGCTATATGGCATCATGCCTGAAGACATACCCCTTTTCGTTCGCACGATAACCGACATACCAATAACGATGAAAGATGAAATAATCAAAACCCTAGAAGAGAAAAACTGGAAAGAAACGGTTATCCCCGATCCGACTCTGCTGCCGCGGATGATCAGGAAAAGGAAAGAGTGACACATATGACCGCAGCTGAACCTTGGCAGACAGCAGAGGTAGCCGGACCCCGAAAAGCTATGGTTGTCGTAAAGCCAGAAGTAGTTGTCGCGATGATAAGACAGGCTAAAAGACCCATTCTTGTTGTCGGGCACAAAGCGACTGAAATCAAGCTAAAAGACAAGAAACTGTTAATAGACTACATTATCGAACTGGCTGAAAAAGCCAACGTTCCAGTCGTCGCGACGGCGCACATAGTGGGCGAATTCGTGAAAAGGGGACACAGACCTGCTGGATGGATGCCTGCGGTAGACATAGGCAACAGACTGGCCGATCCAGAGTGGTGTGGACTCGACGGAAAAGGCTCTTATGACTTAGCTCTGTTTGTAGGGCTCCCATACTACATGGAATGGACTATTCTTTCAGGCTTGAAGAATTTCGCGCCGAACCTGAAAACCCTAGTATTGGACAACACCTATCAGCCTAATGCTAGCTGGTCTTTCTCAAACACTGATGTGAAAAGTTGGCTAGAGAATCTCACGGTGATCATCGAGAAAATGGGAGGAAAATGAAAAAGTGTCAATGTTCAAGGACATACCAGTCGAAGTGGGCGTAATCTACGAAGGCCAAAGAATCAGAAGAAACGACATGTACGTCGAACTAGGCGGACCAGATGTCAAGGAGAAATTTGAACTCACACGAGTCAAGAAGCCAAAAGAAGTCGAGGATGGAAAAGTAACCATCGTAGGACCAGATCTGAAAGACATGGAGCAGGGCAAAGCCTATCCATTTGGGATACTCATCGAAGTCGCGGGAGCGAAACTGGAGCCAGAGCTAGAAGGCGTGATAGAGAGGCGTATACACGCTTACTCAAACTACATCGAAGGGTTCATGCATCTCAACCAGCGGTATGACATATGGATCAGAGTAAGCAAGAAAGGCTTTCAAAAAGGATTAAACTCGCTCGAGTACATCGGCAAGGTGCTAAATAGGCTCTTCAAGAGCGAACTGCCAATAATTGAGAAGATGCAGGTGACCTTCGTCACGGAGCCTGAGAAAGTTAAGGAGCTTTATGATGAGGCCTTAAAGATTTATGAGGCAAGAGACGCCCGGGCCAGAGGACTGAAAGACGAGGAAGTTGACAAATTCTACGGATGCGTCCTTTGCCAGTCTTTCGCACCGTCTCATGTCTGCGTCATCACGCCTCAGAGATACTCAAACTGCGGAGCCATAAGCTGGTTTGACGGAAGGGCCGCAGCAAGCATAGATCCCAAAGGACCCGTGTTCACGATCGAAAGAGGACAGCTGCTCGACCCTGTCAAAGGAGAATTCTCTGGAGTAAACGAATCCGTTAAGAAAAAATCCCTAGGCGAAATCACTAAAGTCCAGCTGTACACGGCTTTCGGGTACCCGCACACGTCATGCGGATGCTTTGAAGGAGTAGCGTTCTACATTCCAGAAGTTGACGGATTTGGCATAGTACACAGAGGGCACAAGGAGGCAACGGTAAACGGACTAGGGTTCTCAACCATCGCCGACTCAACTGCAGGAGGACGACAGGTAGATGGATTCCACGGATTATCCATTGAATACATGCGATCACCAAAGTTCTTGCAGGCAGACGGAGGATGGAAACGAGTCGTATGGATGCCCAAAGAAGTAAAAGAAAGAGTCAAAAGCTACATCCCCCCCGAAGTTGTCGATAAAATCGCCACCGAAGAAAATGCAAAAACCGTCGAAGAATTGAAGAGCTTCCTAAAAGAGCGCGGCCACCCAGTAATCGGGCGATGGAAAGAAGAAACAGCATCTGTTGAAGAACCTGCAGCCGCAGAAACCGTGGAAGGAGAACAAATGGTTCCCGTTGCCACAGCGGCAACCCTACCTATAACGGCAGGCGGATTCAAGATAATACTGAAAGACGCGAAAATATATGCCAAGAGAGTCATCATCCGTTCAGAAAAACATGAAAAAACCGAGAAAAAGTGAAAATAATGCCGAAAAAAGACGAAAAGAAAGAGGAAGCCTCAGGGTTCAGGCTTAGCCCACAGATAATACAATTACTTGCAAGACTCCACGAGGTCGAGCTTGAAGACTTCAGAATGGACGTCGGCGACCTGGAAATATGGATACAGCAAGGAGCCGTCGCCAGCCAAATACTCGCACAACCGAAACTTGCCCAGCAAGGAAAGCTCAAACCTACAGAGATAATCGAAGCAGAATTCGTTCCGCCCGTTGAAACATACCCTAGCAAGATCGTTGAAGTCAAGCTTGGAGCAACAAAGAGCGAAGGTGGAACTCGAGCAAAATCCCTAACGATCGGAGGAGAAACCGCACCGGCCTTCTACAGTTTTGAAATGCCCATGCCGCACCCTCCAATCATTGCATTGGACATCTTCGACATGAAGGTGCCACTGGCAAAAGCCGTAAAGATGCACGTGAAAGAAGTTATGGAGGACCCAGCTGCCTGGGCAAAGCTTGCAGTGGAAAAGTTCGGAGCAGACATGCTTACGCTACACTTAATCAGCATTGACCCACTCATCAAAGATGCTTCACCCAAAGAAGCAGTAAACACCGTGGAGAAAGTTGTTCAAGCCGTAGATGTTCCCCTCATGATCGGCGGATGCGGAGACCCCGTCAAAGACGCGAACGTCTTCGAAGCCGTCGCTGAAACCTTCAAGGGAGAAAGGTTCCTGATAAACTCGCTCACCAGAGACATGGACGTCGAAAGATGCGCAAAATTCGTCAAGAAGAACGGACATGTGGCATTATCCTTCACTCCGATGGACATGAACATGGCCAGAGAACTCAACCGCAAACTGTACGATTTCCTGCCCAAAGAGGACATAGTCATGGACTTGACCACGGCTGCATTGGGCTATGGTCTCGACTATGCCTTTACCAACATGGAAAGAGCCAGACTTGCGGCCTTGATGGGAGATCCAGAACTGGCACATCCTATGTCTTCTGGAACGACCAACGCGTGGGCAGCAAGAGAAGCTTGGATGGAGATGGCCCCAGAATGGGAACCCCGCGAACTCAGAGGACCGCTGTGGGAAATCACCACCGCTCTGACCCTACTGCTTGCAGGAGTAGACTTGTTCATGATGATGCATCCAGCCGCTGTCAAAACACTGAAGGACATAACTAACCAGCTTTTGAGCGGAAGCTCAGGCGATGCTGGAAAGCTCGCCGAGTGGGTTACGGCAAAAATCTAAACTTGAGGCTGACAGAAAATGAGTGAAAAAGAAACAAAAAGCAAATCAGGCATTAAAGAACTGAGTCCACTTGACGTTTACAAGCTTCTTCCAAGAACAAACTGCAAAGAGTGCGGCGAAGAGAACTGCATGGCCTTTGCAACGAAAGTCGTCAACCGCGAAGTAGTCCTCGAGAATTGCTCTCCACTACTGACAAAGGCCAACGAAAAAATGTACAGACAACTCAAAGAAATGCTGAAGCCACCAGTCAAAGAAGTCGTCGTAGGCGTGGGAGATCGTTCACGTAAGATCGGTGGAAAACTGGTCATGTACCGCCACGAGTTCGCATACTTCAACCCGACAGCTGTCGCTATCGATGTTACTGATGAAATGAGCGATGAAGAAATCTGTGAGAGGATAAAGAAGACTGAACAGTTCAATTTCGGTTACATCGGTCAAACTTTGAAACTGGACATGATGGCTGTTCGCTCCACTTCGAACGATCCAAACAGATTCAAGAAGACAGTCAAGACAGTGGTTGATAAGACGAGGTTTCCGCTTATCCTGTGCTCGCTCGATCCAGCCGTCCTCGAAGCAGGACTGACCGTCTGCCCGAGTTCCAGGCCGCTCCTTTACGCGGCAACGAAGGACAATTGGAACAAAATGGCTGAACTCGCTCAAACATACAATTGCCCATTAACAGTGTTCGCGCCAGGCGATCTAAACCTCCTGAGGAGTCTGACGAATACTCTGATCGACTACGGCGTTGAGGACCTAATATTGGACCCAGGCACTTTTCCAGGGGACGGCTTAGCTGACACTCTAAGCAATTTTACCATGTTGCGACGCTCCGCCTGCAAGAGAGGGGACACACTGTCTGGTTTCCCCTTGGTTGGTGTGCCCCTGACGGCTTGGGCAGAAAAAGGCAATGCTCCTGATGAAATTGCAAAGTGGCGAGAAGCCTATTTGGCGTCAATGCTCATCGTCCGCTTTGCAGATGTGCTGATAATGCATGATGTCGACGGATGGGCACTTCTCCCACCAGTCGTGCTGCGACAGAACATCTACACGGACCCGAGAAAACCTGTGGCCGTTCAAGCTGGATTGAAGGTTTTCGGAACTCCTGATGAAAACTCGCCTGTCATGTTTACGACAAACTTTGCCCTCACATACTACACGGTAGAATCAGACATAGAATCGCAGAAGTTGAACACGTACCTTCTGGTCGTCGACACTGAGGGAATAGCCGTGGACAGCGCCGTTGCAGGAAGAAAACTCACAGCTGAGAAAGTCGCTGATGCCATAAAAGCGTCGGGCGTTGAAAGCAAGGTGAAGCATAAGAAGATATTGATCCCAGGAAAAGCAGCACGTTTGAGCGGGGAAATCGAGGAGCTAAGCGGGTGGCAAGTCCTGGTTGGACCCCGTGACTCATCGGACATCAGCAAGTATTTGAAGGAAAAGTGGGAAGCCAAGAATTAGCATTTGTCCTTCTTTTTCGCATCGTGCGATCTTGGCCTACGCTGCGGCTTAATATAGTCTTCAGGATTCGGGAAGGCTCCGGAAATCTTCTCAAGACGCTTTTGAGCATCAATATTGTGCAGAAGCGCCACGAAATTCTTTGGATTGCTGAAAGTCTCAACTCTTCCATCAGGCCTCTTCCTCGAGATTCTTATGCAATCGTCCACGATACAGTTTAGAACGCATGCTCCACAATAGATGCAAAGGTCTTTTGTCAACCCGACCTCTCCTGCTTTCCAAAACAGAGCGTTCGTCGGACAAGCCTTTATACAAAGCTTGCACTCAAGCCCTTTGCATATCCTCTTGTTAATAGTTATGGTTCCCTCATTGAAGAATTCCTTTACGCCAAGCGGCGAGAGAAGCTTTTCCCTCTGCCTCTTTCTCTCCTTTTCCGCTGTTTCCGTCAGAATCTGAAATATGTCAGCGTCCGAAGCCTTGTCGGACTTTGTTTCTTTTGGCATTTACTACCTCTTTAAGTCACGATGGGTCAATAAAAGCTATCACGTTCATGAATTATAACTAGTTATCTTAAGCACATAGGTAAATGATGCTTACAGCCGAAAAGGCAAGAACTTGAATGCGCGTCCATTGACTCTACGAAAGTATAACGAAGAACAAATATACACGTGGATCCGATAGTCAGCGCGGGTGAACATAGTGGCCAATAAAATCGGGATGGCGGTAGTAGGAGTCGGCTTCGTAGGCGGACAAGTGCACGTTCCAAGTTTCAAGAAGATTGAGGGTTCTGACCTTGTGGCTCTGTGCGATACCATAGAACCGAGAGTGAAGCCCTTCTCCGAAAAGTATGGCGTAAAATACTATTTGGAATTTGACAAGCTTCTGGAAGATCCAAAGGTTGAGGCAGTGGTTCTGGCAATTCCTACGCCTTTTCATTTCGATTTGGCTATGAAGGCCATAAAGAGTGGCAAGAACGTTTTGTGCGAGATGCCGCTAGCCCCAACATTAGATCGCGTCAAGGAGCTTCAGAGTGCCGCTGAAAAGGCTCATGTGCTATTGATGCCTGATCTCCAGTTCAGATTTGCGCCAGTATACACAAAAACAAAGGAGATGATTGACTCAGGAGAGATAGGTAAGCCCATAGCACTTCACTTCCGCGAGTTCATACCTGCAGCAAGCCTTGCAGAACAATGGCCTGCGGGCGGATGGGCTTGGAACATCGAGAAAAGCGGCGGCTATCCTGATTTTACTCTATCTGTTTGGTCCATCGACATGATCAGATGGATGTTCAAATGTGAAATAGACAAAGTTGAATGGATGACCAACTACGCCAAGCTTGATCAATACGGAGGAATATTGGGTTACAACACGATGGGTCTGATCAAACTCTCAAACGGTCTCGTAGGTTCATTGCATTACAGTGCCTCCGTAAATGCTTCAGCAAGCACTAGCAGGTTGGAAGTCTATGGAGACAATACAAACGTTATCCACGCTGTTTGGTACAACAAGATAGTACTTTACAAGCATGATCAGGAGCCCCAGGAACAAGATATAGAAGTCAAAGGGGCAAGCGTTTGGGGACACCGCCAAATAGACACTCATTTCATCGATTGCCTCCTTAACCACAAGAAACCTCTTGTGACAGTCGAAGATGCCATCAAAGCCCAAGAAATCGCCCAGAAAATCACAAAGACCCTGAAATAGACTAAACGACACTTTTATACCAAAGAATATCTTCCACTATTTCGGCGGAAGAAACAATGTGTGAATTCAAAATCATTCTCAACGGAAAGACCGTGTTCAAAGACGCGGTTTACGCCAAGAGCGAAGAAAAAAGTGTAACTGTCAAAGATGTGCTTGGAGAACCCAAAGTATTCAAAAACTGCAAAATTGTAGAAGTTGACGTAAACTCTACGCGACTTGTGCTTTCAAACCTCTAAATCTATCAACAATTAAGGACATCATAGAAGAAGGCTCGATTCTCAAAGCCTCTCGCAGTTCCAGTAGCGGATTTTGTTCGATGTTTCAGACCTCCATTCCGAAAGCCTAGTTTTTGGCATCTCTTAACGTCTCAACGTCGCCTTGAGATGCAATATCGAAAGTTTAAAATTGAATGGATCACTAGGCACTACTAACTCCGGTGTTCGAAATGGAACCCTTTTCGTGGTGGAATGAGAAGCAGAAAAATCTGATGGTAGATGCAAAGAGTTTTGCGGATGAGAACCTGCCTAGAGGCGAGGAGGTATTCTGGACCAAAAAGTTTCCATCTGATTTGCTCGCCCAAATTGCACGCAAAGGATGGTTCGGAGCCGTTATTCCTGAGCAATATGGCGGGATGAACGCTGGAGTAACTGGTGTAGCGATTATCGCAGAAGAATTGAGCAGAATAGGCTCAGCCCTAGGCGAGGCCTACTCGGTTTCGATGTTCGGCGGCGTCGAGCAACTTTTGAGCTTCGGCGCTGAAGACCAAAAGAAGAAATGGTTGTCGAAAATAGCCAAAGGCGAAATCATAGGCGCAGTTTGCATAACAGAGCCATCCGTCGGCTCTGATGCAGCAGGCATCGAAACAACAGCCACTAGAGAAGGCAGCAGTTATGTATTGAACGGCAAGAAACGTTTCATAACGAATGCTGGATTGGCAGATATTTACGTTGTTTACGCCAGAACAAGCGAAAAACCTGAGGATAAGAGGAAATATCAGCATCTCACGGCATTCTTGGTCGAAAAGGGAGCCAAGGGTTTCTCAGTCGAGAAGATCAACGAGCTCTCAGGATGGATCGGCTTACCCAACGGCTTTCTGGACTTTGACAACGTCAAGCTTCCTGCAACAAGCATAATTGGCAAAGAAACTGAAGGTTGGAAAATAATGATGGCAGGCTTAAACTTCGAACGTACCGTGTATTCCGCAGGAATGCTCGGCCCCATCCGTGAATCAATACGCTACGCCTCTGCATACGCGCAGAGAAGGATGCAGTTCGGCAAACCAACGATAGACATTCCAACAAACCAGTTCAAAATCGCAGACATGCTCGCAGGCTTATACACGTCACGCTTGCTCGTCTATCAAGCAGCTCACCTCCTCGATGAAAACGTTGACGCCATGGTTGAAGCTGCAACAGCTAAACTCTACACGTCTGAAATCTACGAGAAACTAATCAGCGACGCCATCCAAGTCATGGGAGGCGATGGCTGGACTCGCTTCTATCCAGTCGAGAGCTACCTGAGAGATGCAAAAGTGAATCAGATAGGAGCTGGAACCAACGACATCATGAAACTAGTCATATTCAGAGGCGGATTAAAAGCGCTAGGCAAAGATCTGAAAATGCCTCGCAGACGAATACACGAGAAACTGGGGATCCCAACATCAATAGTCAAACCCCTGCCGAAATTGGAAACAAACGAGGAAAACATACTGAAAGCCTCTGCGGAAGACTACCAAGTCAACCCAGGCCTCTTCATAAGCCGAGAGGATTTGAAGGAAAGACTAACGGATTCCGATGACCAGAAACTCGACAGAATTCTCACAGACCTCGAACAAAAAGACCTCGTCAAACTCTACCGTGACTCACGAGGAACAATAGCACTGATAAAAGCCACATACAAGGGACTGCGCAAGACAGGGCCACTCGAAAAATACAAATGGTATCCTGATTGGCTTGACGAAAAATTCATCTTCTAGGGCTCATTGATCACTTGACCTGAATGTATAATTGCCGCAAATCGAAACATAAGCCTCGGTTCACGCAAGAAACCAGTTCGAATTCGGAAAACCTTTTTAGCAATATTGCCGACTTACTAGTTTCTCACTTAAAGGGGTGAAAGTATTGACGGAAATCAAGAGGATTGCAGTCTTAGGGGCCGGCCTGATGGGCCACGGAATCACTCAGGTGGCGACCCAAGTAGGCAATTATGAAGTCTACATGCGCGACATTGAGCAGAAATTCGTGGACGGCGGAATGAATATGATTCGCGAGAGCCTTCAACGCTTCGTCAAGAAAGGCCAGCTAACTGAAGCTCAGTCGAAGGAAATCCTGGGCAGAATTCATCCAACAATCAATCTTGAAGAAGCTGTGTCAAAGGCTGACCTGATAATCGAGGCCGCACCTGAAAACATTGAAATCAAGAAAAGCATTTTCCGCGAAGTTGACAGCCACGCATCTCCACATGCCATAATAGCTTCGAACACGTCGTCGGTGAGCATTACAGAACTCGCGTCAGCAACAAAAAGACCCGAAAAAGTCTGCGGGATGCATTTCTTCAATCCCCCACAGCTGATGAAACTCGTTGAAGTGATAAAAGGTGCTAAGACCTCTGATGAAACGGTCCAATCCATTCTGGAAGTGTCACGAAAGATGGAAAAAGAGACGGTTCTCGTCAAGAAGGACTGCCCAGGCTTCATCGTGAATCGCATATTGGTTCCAGCGCTAAACGAGGCTGCTGAACTTTATTGGGAAGGCATCGCAGACAGAGATGACATCGACAAGGCCATCAAACTTGGTCTGAATTGGCCCATGGGACCGCTTATGCTGCTAGACTACATAGGCTCAGACACGCTGCTCTCTATTACAGAAGTGCTAACCAAAGAACTAGACCCAAAGTTCCATGCTAGCACCGGCTTGAAACAGATGGTTAAAGCCCAAATGCTTGGAAGAAAAACAGGAAAAGGCTTCTACGACTGGCCACAGAAATAAGAAAGGCGAAAAAAAATGACATACAAATTAATAATATATGAAAAAAGCGAAGGAATAGCCACTATCACGCTGAATAGACCGGAAGCGCTAAACGCCTTCAGCAAAGAATCTGTAGAAGAGGTTCTACAGGCATTGGAAGACGCCAAGAACGATGAGAAGACACGAGTAATCGTCGTGACAGGTGCGGGAGAAAAGGCGTTCTCAGCTGGAGCAGACATAAAAGCAATGGCAGGAATGAACGCGCTGAAGGCGAGAGAACTATCACTTATGGGCGAAAAGCTATGTTTGGCCTTCGAGAACTTTGAGAAGCCTGTTATCGCCGCGTTGAACGGGTACGCTCTCGGCGGCGGACTTGAGGTCGCCATGTCCTGCGACTTGAGGATTGCTTCGGAGAACGCGCGAGTGGGACAAACGGAGGTTAACATTGGGCTTATTCCTGGATGGGGAGGAACTCAAAGACTTACCCGTCTGGTTGGAGCCACGAAAGCAAAGGAGCTTGTGTTCACGGGAAGAATAATCGACGCAAAAATGGCTGAGCAGCTCGGCATACTGAACATGGTTGTCCCTGCGGATAAGTTCAAGGAAACAGTGCGGCAATTCGCTTTGGATCTGGCTGCAAAACCGCCAGTGGCCATCAAGGTGGCCAAAGCGCTCATCAATAAAGGCGCGGACATCGGCTTGGACTCTGCAATAGCGTTGGAACGCGAGGGCTTCGGCGTCGTAGCCTCAACAGAAGACCTGCAGGAAGGCGTTAAGGCCTTCACAGAAAAGAGAAAGCCGCTGTTCAAAGGCAAATAACTCGCATATTTCAATCTCTTCTTCGTATAGTCTATTTTTTGGAATCTTCTCAAAGCCTTTATATGAAGGTCGATCAGACTCCATGAACGTTTATCATTCAACAAGTCAATCAAGGACTGAACAAACTTGAGAGCAATAATCTTCGGTCCACCGGGATCAGGCAAAGGCACTTACGCCTCACGGTTGCATAATAAGCTTGGCGTTGATGTCATCGCAATGGGCGACATATTCAGGGAAATCATGAAAGAGAACACTCCATTGGCAAAGAAGGTCAAGGGCTTTGTGGAGAAAGGATCACTAGTCCCAGATGACGTTGTAATCGAAGTTTTGAAGCAACGTCTAGCCGAAACTTCATCGAAGAAAGGCTTCATACTGGACGGTTTTCCACGTACTATTGAACAGGCCATCGCTCTAGATAAGATAGCCAAGATTGATGTCATTATTCAACTCACAGTGCCTGATTGGATAATAGTCGAGAGACTTTCCACACGAAGAATATGCAAGAGCTGCGGCGAAGTCTACAACATTCAATATTTAAAACCGAAAGTTGAAGGAAAATGCGACAAATGTGGCGGACAGCTCTACCAGCGTTCAGATGACACCACCAAAGTCATAAAAGACAGAATCCTAGTCTACGAACGCCAAACACAACCGATCCTGCAACACTACGCACAGAAGAAGACGGCTCTGGTAGAATTCAAATGCGAGCAGCTGGAAACGCCTCCTGAAACGGCTGTGGGAGAAATCTTGGAAGGCCTAACAAAA
>DASPTR010000040.1:0-8496 GCA_035623315.1 Candidatus Acidiferrum sp.
GGAAGCGGCCTAAGTCTAACAACCATAAACAATGTGACGATCGAAAACATTAACATCAGAGACTTCCAAAACGGCATCATTCTCGGCTCTTCTTCAAACAACACTGTCAGCAGTAACACCGCATCAGCAAACATCTACGGCGTCTGGCTTGACTCTTCTTCAAACAACACTTTGTACCACAACAACTTCATGAACAACACCTACCAAGTCGGTTCCGTCAACTCGACGAATACTTGGGACGATGGTTATCCGTCTGGCGGCAACTACTGGAGCGACTACACTGGCGTTGATAAGTACAGTGGGCCAAATCAAAATTATCTTGGAAGCGACGGAATAGGCGACACGCCATACGTGATCGATGCCAACAACACGGATCATTACCCTCTGATGAAGCCTTACGCTGTTCCCATCTACATTTACAGTAACGGAAGTGTCTACCCGTCTTCTGCGCCTATTTCAACCCCTGATAAGGTAACGTACACTTTGACTGGAAACATTAGCTACCCAACTTGCAACGGAGTCGTAGTCGAAAGAAGCAACATTGTGATTGACGGAAACGGCTACACAGTGAAAGGAGACTACCCCGTACCGCCTGCCGAAAATTCAAACGGCATAGACCTGACGGATGTAAGCAACGTAACGATAAAAAACGTCGACGTCGAAATTTTCGGAAACGGGATCTATCTGGACTCTTCTTCGGATGACATTCTCAGCGGGAACACGGCAACGGCAAACTATGTTGGCATCTTTTTCGATTCTTCTTCAAACAACATTGTTAGCGAGAACAATTTAGCGGCAGACTTCCAAGGTATCGATCTCTATGGTTCTTCAAGCAACACTATTACCGGAAATAATGCAACAGCAAATTCACTTTATGGCATCTTTCTCGAAGGTTCATCAAACAACACTGCTAGCTGGAACATTGCAGCAGCAAACAAAGAGTATGGCATCTATCTTGATTCTTCTTCAAACAATACTGTTAGCAGTAACATTGCGATAGCAAACCAGGGTGGCATCTTTTTCGATTTTTCTTCAAATAACGACGTTAGCGGTAACAATGCATCATCAAACGAAGGTGGGGGCATCACTCTCGATTATTCTTCAAACAACAACAATGTCAGCAGCAATGATGCAAACGCAAACAATTATGGCATCGGTGTTGGACTTTCCTCAAACAATACTGTTAGCAGTAACGACGCAACGTCAAACAAGGGTGAAGGCATTGCTCTCTTATATTCTTCAAATGACACGTTTAGGGCTAACACCATGCTTGGGAACTGGTATAACTTCGAGGTGGATGGCTCAGTGGTTTCTGATTTTATGAATGACGTTGATTCGAGCAACACTGTGGACGGTAAGCCAGTTTACTACTGGGTCAACGTGAATAACAGTTCAGTGCCGCTTGACGCAGGTTACGTCGCTCTCATTAACTGCACAGGCATAACAGTGCAAGGTCTAAGCCTGACAAACAACTGGCCGAACATACTCCTTGAATACACCTCATACACCAACATAACCAATGACTCTTTCCAACAAAACTACGGTGCTGTTACTGTTCCCTTCGAACTCGACTCAGACATAAGTCTCGAACACTCTTCAGATAATAACATTTCAGGAAACAACATTACGTACGCTCAACAAGGGACCGGCAATGGGATTTCCCTCAACTACTCTCCAAGTAACATCATCTCAGGAAACAACATAACAAACAATGGATATGGCCTCTATCTCATTTCTTCTTCAAACAATACCATATTCCACAACGAATTCATCAACAACACATACTATAGCACCTACCAAGTCTATTCTGACAACTCGACGAATATTTGGGATGATGGCTATCCGTCTGGCGGCAACTATTGGAGCGACTACAACGGCTCGGATTTGTACAGTGGCCCTTTTCAGAATGTGACGGGAAGCGACGGAATAGGCGATACGCCATACATTATTGATGCGAACAACATTGACCATTATCCGATCATTCCAGAGTTTCCCTCATTTCTCATTCTACTCTTATTCTTCACAGCGACACTACTAGCAGGCATAATCCATAAGAGAAGGCTACGTTGAAGACGATCGTTTGGAGCACCATTCCTGCTAGGTCTCCATTGTGGGAGTTTTCTGCACAGACTATTGAATTATGCCTATGCTCATCATTGGGGCTCTCAACACAGGCGGTTCACTCTTTCGGAAAGTTCTCAGGCCCGCATTCAAACTCAAGAAGCAACCCGAGGCTGTGGGCGATTGAACTTCACGACAGTCAACCACGTTCTCTTCTGTTATCGTGGCTTCTGTTTAACTTTGTTTAACATTTTCTGCATCGTTCTTTTTCATTCGTGCCTTGACCAGTTTCTTGATGAGTCCAATAGGAAGTTGTTTGTCCAGAGGAAAGCGAACAGTTGATTTTGTGGTTCCATAATCTTTCAGTTCGCTTTTGTGTTCTTCTACGATTGGGGGGCGTATGTAGAGTCCAATATGCGTTTTTGCAAGACCGAACCAAGCCAATCGCCCTTTGTAGTCATAATAAGGCATGTTGTAACTGATACTTTCAACAGCGCTTGGCGCGGTTTCTCTGATTGCTGAGCGAAGCTCTGTGAGTTTACCTTGTGCTTCTTTAGGTGCTCCAGCAATATACTCGTCTACATTTTTTGGTGCATTTTTCATAACAAAGTGTAGCGCAGAACTTCTTAAAAGGTTCGTGGGATGAATCCAAGCACTTGATGAAGTTTACTTTACTAATCGAGAATTCGCGCCGAGGATTTGGTTGGCTAGCATAAGTCTTATTCACGCACAAACTGCGGGACTTTCAGGCAAATCCTCAGCGTTCGTGGCCTAAGATTAAAGGGTAAATATTCAGGTGGCGACTTGTTAAGTAAGTGGCGTCGTTTATCTTGCATGCCAAGATTCTGGACATATCCGAAAGAGGGGATTTTGAGAAATATCTTTACAGATGTTTGGCACCTGCGCCTTTCCGAAAGTACAGGTCGAGGCGAGAGTTTCTGGAGTGGGCGATCCCGAGGGGTTTTCGTATGAAGTTGCTGGTTTCTACTGATGAAGATTTGATTGGTCAGATAGAGTATGCACCAGCAAGAGTTTCAGGTTACCCTATTACGGGTGACAACATTGTGGTTATGATGTGTATCTGGGTCTTAAGGAGAGCTAAAGGACACGATTTTGGAGAACAACTCGTTCGAAGCATGATCAAAGGTGAAAAAGACGCGGCTGGTTTTGCCACTATCGCTTTGGAGAACCATTGGAGTCCATGGTTCAAGAAATGGCAGATGGAAAGACTAGGCTTCAAACCATTAGATTCGATAAGGGTGATGCAAAAGACAAAACACAAAGATCAGGTGTTTACCATATACTTGATGTGGATGCCGAGGACGGCCGAGGCAAAGCCGCCAAAATGGGATAAGCAGAAACTTCTGCAAGGAGTGACTTTCTGCATGGCGCATCCGCTTTACCGACCGCAAAAGGTTGAAGGAACAATGTTTGAACAGGCACCATGCTAGTTTTCATTGTTGGTATATGTCCCACGTGAATAGCGTGCTCTTCTTTACGAGTTCTTACTTTAATTCGTAGAACAGGTACCAGAAGTACTGACCAAGGAAGATATTTTGTTTGCTGAACCCTCTGGTGTATCTACCAAAAATCCTCACTAGTTCCTCAGCTGAAAAATAGTTCTTCAAAATCAGATGTTCGCTTCCGTCCCTCAGCTTTCTCAATTTGTAAGTGTTCACATCATCTTCTCTTTTGATAAATTCACCCCCAACGCCGGGAATAAGGACATTGTCTGCGATGAACACTATCGACTTGCTCTTAAGCAGACGATGAAAATCTTGCAAGAAGGACACAATTCTCTCTCTTGGAATGTGCGAGAACCAAAAATCTGCCATTCCCCCGTTGAATGCACTGTTCCTGAAAGGCACGCCAAACACGTCTGCTTTGCAGAAAGAAACTGGACATCTGAACTGCTTTTGCTTCGCGATTTCTAGCATTTCTTCTGCAATGTCTGTTCCAACTATGCTTTGGGCTGTTTCTGACACGATCTCAATCCAGTACCCAGTTCCGCAAGCCACGTCGAGAACAGTTCTGGCTTTCAACACTTCCTTTGAAGCATCTGCTATACTTTCCAGTTCCTTTTGTCGGACCGAGTTGCTTCCTCGATAAAATTCTTCTTCGTATTCTCTTGCCCGTTTTCTGTAATATCCTTCCATGTTCGCCGAGGCTTCTTTAATTTGCTACGAGTCTCGGTTCAGCTAAAACTTTTCTGCAAAACCGGGAACAGGCTTGATAGGTCCTAAGAAGACTAATCAACGGAGATCGCTTGACATGTTAGCTCAAACTTCACGGTTACAAATTTATATCTAAACGTCATATCTGACTAGTTTTTTGTGGAATTTAATCGTTGACTGGTTCAGGTTGTTTCTTGAGTTTGAATGTGGGTCCTAGAATTATCCACAGACATGCGAAGCCTGAGATTAGCGCACCAACGATCATAGTAGGTACTATTCCCAGGGATGTAACGAAGATTCCTCCAATCAGGGAGCCTGCCGGTATTGTCCCCCAAACGATTGTCCTCATCGTGGCGTTCATCCTCCCCTGAAGTTTGTTAGGCGTAATTATCTGTCTCAAACTGACCTGATTGATATTGTACGTTGCGACGCCAAGATACGCTACAAAGTAAGCTGCCCCAAGAACGAACACGGCAAAGCTGCCCTTCGCGAGCAAAACGATGAGCAGCCCAAAACCGCCCGCGATTGAAAGAGCAACAGCCTTGCCCACGCCGAGCCTGTTGGTTACAGCAGAAGAAATCAAGACGCCTATAAGGAAGCCGGCTGCACCTATAGTGAATGCGATCCCTATCGCACCCTTTGAAATTCCCAGCGTACGGTATGCGTACAATAGAACTGCTACTGCGAACATGTTCGTGCCGAAGTTCGATGTGCCGGTGCAGCCTGCCTGTGTCCAGAGCAGTTTGTTGCCAGCAACAACTTTTACTCCTTCCTTCATTTCAGCGAAAAAATGCCGTTGCCCATCGACTGAACTGTGCTCAGGCTTCGGCTCAGGTTTCCTTATGAAGATTAGAGTGAATACGGCGGCCAAGGTTCCGACAGCATCGGCGAAGACGGAAAGTGCTGCACCCATGAGCTGCATCATGCCGCTTGCAACGCTTGGACCTACCACGTTGGCAGCGGAAGCACTTGTCTGAAGTTTTTGGTTGCCTTCTACAACGTCTTCTTTTTCGACGAGTGTGGGAAGGTAGGATTGGTAGGCAACATCGAAGAAAAGCGTGGTTATGCCCATGATGAGCGAGACAAGGTAAAGCTGATACAAGCCGAGGGCGCCAAATATGAAGGCCGCAGGCACAGAAGCAAGCGTAAAAACCTGAATCATACTGGCTATTATCATAACCGGTTTACGTCTTAGTCGGTCCATCCAAACGCCGACGAACAGACCGAGCGTCGGGAAAGCTATGAAGCCGAGGGCGTTGAGTATTCCAAGCTGAAAACCCGTGATCTGCAGAGGACTGAGAATGGCGACCGTTGGGAGTGCCAGCCCAGAAATCTGACCTGTAAACTGGGCAATGGTGTCACCTGTCCAAAACTTTAGGAAATCTCGATGATGCCAAAGATTGCCTTTGAACCCCATCCGCCGACATCCTTGATGTAGCAACAGCGGTTAATGCGCTTCGCACGTATTAATGAAATTTGCCACATGCGCTTCACGCTCAACTAGCAAGTCACTTTCCTACCTACTTCCACCGCTACCTTTTCCTATATACGGCCCGAGCTTTGTGGTGAGTGCCGGAACGACGGACGAGAACGTTTAAGAGTTAAACTATCCTTACGAAGTGTCGAACTCTCATGAAGTTGAAAGGTCTGCCGGTTGATCTGAATGTATATGAAACTTCTGAAACACTGACAAATAAGCATTTTAAAGAATTCAAAATGCCCGAATTTGAAAAATTTTACCTTCCAGACAGTATGAGACCCTTCACGGATCTCCGCCCCTTGGACAAAAAAGAGTTTATTGTAGACGATAACAGAGGAGCAGTTTCCACTGTGCCTTCCTTGAAGATGGACGGCACTGACTTCTACCTTTCTGTCAAAGGCATAGGTTCAACAATCAACCCCTTTTCTCATCAGCTTCTCGGGAAAGCCGAAGTGTGCAACTTGTTGAAAGATTCCATACTGAAAGACAGAATCGCGAATTCTGAAGGAGGGGTTCCACGATACATTACGGGGGAATTGTGGCTAAGAGGCTCTCCATATGGGGGGCAGGGCCTCATGCACGCAACCACTTCGATGAGGGTGTCAGAAATGGCTGAACTTACCTCAATCCACGGATTTCGAGTCGCGCCTCTCGTGAAAATAGTTTTCCTTCCAGAAGGCCTTGAGAACGAAATCAAGAAGTTGTTTTGGTATCGAAGATTCGAGGGAAGGATGGTTCAGGAAACAAGACTGGTTCCTTCTAACGTGAGGATTTATTTTCATTCTGGGAGCACAGTGGGTGGGAACGTGAAATCCCTCTTTGACCTTTTTGGAATAGACGAGAACGATAAAGCGTTAGATTTTCTGAAGAATTTCGTTAAGAGCGGGATCGCGTTCTTGACTTTGTTCACCAGGTCAATAATAAGCAACGGGGACGGGACTTTCAGCGGATTGGATTTCTACGACGTCTGGCTGGACAAGGATGCGGTTCTCGCTCCAGATGGAACAGTTTACTTCGTAGACCTTGAAGGTCTTGAGTGGATAACTGTGGGGGAAAAGAAAATCCATGAGAAGATAGACGACCAGATATACAGATCACTCTACGAATTCATGTACTCTTATGAGCAGATAGAGCGGGAACGATCCGCCAGGTTCGGAGATATGACAGACAGGAAGGCTCAGTTTGAATTTCTCCTTAGAGAGGCTCTCAAGGATGATGAGATTGTTGACCTTGCACGTGACGGAGAAAGTCTTGAGCTGGTCGTGGGTAATAATCTAGGAGAGCAACGTTTAACTAAGAAATTCACAATCATTGACTGGTGACTGAAATGCGATGTAATGATGCAAGAACATTTTTCTCTCAAATTGCTGAGAAGTCAGTTTCAATGAAAATTCGACCTGCTGACATGGATTATCTCAGCACCAACGGGTACATTTCGGTCATGCAGAAAGACCAGTATGATCAAGCTTTAGTTGATGTTTCAAACTTGACGAAGATGAGCGAGGAGTTGCAGAACGAGTCGATGGAAGAAATGAGCGCAGAGGACACTCTGAAAAAGGAGGAGAGGAAGACTCATTCAATCTTGTTTCACTTTGAAGGAAAAGAGAAGAAAGAAGCTGAACTGCAAACTGCAGAGAGCCAAAGAAACGTTGTCGCAAAAGAAAAAGCTGAGCTCACTCAACAAGTCTCGAAAGTGAACGAGCTGATTCAGAAAAAATCCATGACGGACAGGATGGTTCCCTACGACGGGCAATACGTTTCACTCACTGGCCTCGGAGTTATGACTCTGAACGATCTCAATGTCAGGAATTACAGGCTCTCTGATACCGAGTTTTCAGACTTCGCTCAAGAGCGGATGGAAACGTATAGCGAGCTGCGACACATAGCAGAAAGAGGCAGCTATTACGTATCCAACATCAGAACTGAATTTCCCAATACTGATCTATCTCAACTCTGGAGCGTGGCAATAGGATTGGCGAAAATTCAGGGCGACCAGAATCAAATCAGTCAAAGGTTTCTTCTTGCACTTGCGGTACTTCACCATTTCGGCTCCACCATCGAAAACAAGATGATGGCAGCCGAAATCATGACCAGCTCCAGAGCTGATCCCGCTCAATCCCAAACCAATTCTGATCTGCAGAGCCTATCAGAAACATTGGCAAAACTTGAACGCCAAATCAGACACGAAGCTAAAGTTCCGAAACAACTATCAGCGGGTATCGCGGCCATAATTATGTTTGCGAGAAGACATGATGGCACGTATCCCATCGATGGACTTGTCGAATTTTGCAAGATGACCTCTTCGATCGAGTCTGCTGCGATTCTGTCTGTGATGGATGTTCCCGTAGACCAGCTGGCAAGTAAATTCCAATCTTTCAGGTCACTGTTTGATTCTTGGGGATATGAGAAATCGGAGGACACCGAACTTGCTTCTGCCTATCTGGCAATCTCCGATTTGGGACCAGATGATGTGAAGACGAAGATGACCATAATTCTAGCTGCACTCAAGAATTACCTGGAATATCCCCTCGTTGCGGGTGCAATACTTGCTTCAATACCGACCCTTGAAGCCAATGAGACTCTTGACCTGTTGGAAAAAGCCTATACTCTGCTCGGGTCTTACGCTACGGGCTTGGAACGCTCTGAACTGATTAGCCTTTCAGTCCGGATGATTCATGGGATCAAGAATGAACTAGTAAAGAAACTCGATCCAACTGCGAAGATCACGAACACTCCAGTGCAGTTCACGTATTTCCCATCAAACCTGTTCTTCCTGTATGC
>DASPTR010000041.1:0-17108 GCA_035623315.1 Candidatus Acidiferrum sp.
CGAATGGGTTCCAGGAGGATCTTTCAACTCAGTAAGGCTAGGAACTAAACGTTATTTGCAGTGTCCCGACTGCCATCAATGGTCGACTCTTGACATATGGAATACACGCATTAAGGAAAGCCAGAAAAAAGCACCTGAAGAAGCCACTTATGCCTAGGACTAGGCGCATCTTTACGTCCTTATTTCATTTTATGAGTGCGCGAAGCTGGATTCGGTTCGTATGCGAAATCAAAGATTGTAGATTCTTCATAAAAAGAAAACAAGCCCAAAACAAGCTTGCACTTATTCAGAAGTGTCTACGGCTGTCTGTGGTGCCGAGGGCCGGGTTTGAACCGGCGACGACCCGGTCTTCAGCTTCGCCCTCAAAGTCTTGAGGTTTTGAGTCGAGCGCTCTCCCAGGCTGAGCTACCTCGGCAGCTTTTTGGATGACTTCGGATACTGTTTATGATCCTGAGGCTTATTTGCGTTTTCTCAGGAATATTAAACTGTCTTTCAAGCTGGCCGTTTCCAGGCTCATGACGCGTAATATCTTGGTTTCAAGAGTTTCTCGGCCGTTCTAACTAGGGAATGATTCACTGGCTGATTCAATCATGAGTAATTGCACCTGAAAAAACCTCAGACTGTCAAATCAGATTTGCAACGATTTTCCAAGCATTCCCTTGCGCGTACCGAACTCAAATCGTGACGTGTATCTCCCCTTACGCCAAGAACCAAGTGGTTCAGGAAAACCTCGAAGACACCTATTTGGATCCAAATAACCATGGTATGTTGAAACCTAGAGGGGGTATCCTTTGCATCCAAATGGAAACCATGGAAGACAGATTTGCAGAACAGCAAGTTTAGAGTTTATAAATTCTAAAATATTTCTCTGCAAACCTGGTGCACAATCAAACATGGCTCACGATTTACTCGATATTCTGAACCAGAAGAATTTGAAGATAAGAGGTGCAGGTTGACTTTCTCCTTTAGTGTGAAAGGGAGAAGGGAGAAAGAATGATTATGAATCTCCAACCTGCACCTCTGTGTGAGAAATGATGAATAGATACTTAAAAAACTTATGACAAAATGTTTCATAGTAGCAGCCTCAGCCTTAGGATCTTTGATATATCACAGGGATAATCATGATCGAAGAATCAAGACGATGGAGATAGAAGTGCGCAATGGAGTTTGAAGTGCTAATCCGACCGATTAGGAGCAAACAAATCACAGATGAAGGAGACGCGAAAACAGGTATCCGACGACCGTGAAACCAAAAAAGCAAAGAAATATCAAGTATTTTTCGTTCCACCATCTCTCTTCAAGAATGTCATCATCCACAGAGTTTTTCAACGTAACAAGCCCCAGCGTCTATGCGAAGCCACAAGAGAAACGTTTTATGAAGCGGCAATAAGTACAGAAGATCACCACAGCAAAGAATATCAAAGCCAAACTTGAACTGTAGAACCGAACAGGTCAAGAACGGGCCCGTAGTCTAGTTGGTTAGGACGTCGCCCTCACATGGCATGCCAAAAGCGTGCAAGAGGAAGCGGCGAAGATCCCCGGTTCGAATCCGGGCGGGCCCACCAACCAGCTTTGAACCTAAACTAAGATTTCTTCCAGGATGAAAGAATACAATTTAGGGCACCGTATATTCTCAGCAATTGCTCGAGTTTCTTTCTTCGAGGTATCTCCGTTTCCTTCTTTCAGGTACATTGGGAACACTACTTTGCTCAGGAATGCAAAGTCCACTCCACGTTTGGCATAGGGACAAGGGACAACTGTTAAGAACCATAAAACCTGAAAAGATACTCGCATCTACACACGTGATATTTGCGGCAAGTGAGGGATGGGTTTGAAGGACGTTGAATTGAAACTGCTTCAGGAGCTTATGAAAAATAGTAGAAGAAGTGACAGAGACTTGGCCAAAGCTGTCGGAGTCTCTCAACCCACGATTAGCAGGACAATTAAGAAACTCGAAAAAGAAGGCATCGTCAAGGAATACACGATTATACCAGACTTTGGAAAACTCGGATTCGAGTTGATGGCAGTTACCATGTATAAACTGAGAGCTATTTCGCCTGAAGAACTGGACGGATTGCAGAGGGCGGCAAGAGAATTGGACAAAGAAGAACGTCGCCCCTACCTCCTCGTCATGGAAGGCTCAGGGTTGGGTAAGAATCTCATGGTCGTTTCATTCCACAAGGATTATTCAGACTATGCCAGCTACATGAGAAACATTAAGGAAGCAGCGAATTCTGGAATGAAAGCCTACGGAAACATGGAGGACATCGAAGGCTTTCTCATCGACTTAAACTTCAAGAAGCATTATCAGCCCATAACGCTCTCAAGGATGGCCGCTTACCTCCAGAAAATTACAAACAAAGAGTAGGGTCAGTTGGATCTTAGGCTCTGACTCGCAACCAGAAGCCGGCTCAATAACGTACGCATCATCATGCGCGGGCACTTTCCATCAAACCCTGCAAAATAGCGAAGCAGAACCGTTTGTGTTGGACCATCAGTTTGCCTTGTTTCATATTAGAACGCAAAAAGGTTTATTAAATCTTGTGATTTAATATATAGCACCCTGGGGAATCACTATGAAGGATAAAACACCTCTGCAGACGACGGACAAACTCGAAAAGACCCAAGCGAACGAGGAAACATGCTCCACATGCAACGAATGCGGAGAAAAATTCGACAAACCACTACTCACAAGCATTTCCGCACAAGGCCTCGTTCAAACCTATTACGCTTGCCCACGCTGCCTCAGCAAGATACCTGAAGACAATGAAAAAGAAAAAGAAGAAAATGAAACCCTGGCTCCACCCGAAGCACTGGAAAAAGGCCACCCAACGCCCCAAAACGAAAAATGCCCGCATTTCTTGGGCTATCTCAAAAAACGTTCAAAAGAAACTGCAATTCCTGAATCCTGCTTAACATGTGAAAGAATAATTGAATGCATGGCTAGCAACTAAGCGTGCCGATAGCTTTTGACACCCGAATCAAGAAGAAGCATGGATCCATAAGGGTAATGCCGAGCGGACTTACTGATCCCCTCGGTTTATTCTCATCCTTCTAAACCACGCGGTTGGACTTCTAGCGTAAATGACTTTGAGACTGACTATCCATCGAGAAAAAAATAAGCTAGGTTAGCGAAAAACGAGTCTTGGGGTCTGTCCGTCATAAGTTCTTCATCTGCATAGATCAGACTGGGACGGCGACATCATCCCCCATGAGTCTACCATTTTTTCGCTGCAGATAAAGTGTTTGCTACTTTGGTGGACCCCTGGTAACAATCGGAGAAGAATATGATCAGCCCTTTCAAGTTTGCTGAGGCCGATTTGTTCAACCAACACTTGTATTTCTTTGACGACTAACTTAAATAGCTCCTATTCTCTAAAGCAGGAAAAAAGGAGGGTGAGAAACTGAAAAAGAAAATGCCGCTCTTGGTAATTGGAGTTATTCTGATTCTCATTGCTTTGATACTAGGTGCACTACAACACTTCTACTACGGTACGCTGTCAAACAACCAAAACATCTACGGCAGCGGCGGGAACAAATGGTATTTCTACGCACTTATTGGAATCGTCGGTTTGATAGGCATCATACTAGCAGCATGGTCCTTAATTCTCGTTGAAGTGCCAGCAAAAACAACTCAACCAACTGAACCAGCCAAATAGGACGAGCACGCTGATCATTCTGCCATGGATAGTCAACGTGCCCACGGATCCGTTTTCTCATTTCCCTAATCTCATTTCAGGCTGGAGCTTAGTAAGGGAAATAGTCACTCATCCAGACTGACTAGAATACTGCTTGATTTTCTTGTCCAGAGCCTTAAGGGTTCCCGAAGCCGAAACCACATGTAAACTCGCAGGCTTATCGCAGATTCTGGTCGCAAGCGCGAGTGCTGTTCGAACCATGCTGGATGCATCATTGGTAACACGTATAATGGCCAACTTTCTTTCCTTGTCATATCTCATCAGGTTCAACCATGTTTGACTCGCACCGTGCTCCCCGTAGAGCCTAATGATTGCTGACCAGACTGCATCCATGAACCCCTCAGCTCCAAAAGCTTCGGTCGAATCCACTATCACGGCCAGATAGCGGCGCTTCGTTCTTTTCAGCAGTTTTTTCCTCTCCTCAGAACGCGTATTCCGGGTGCTACGAAGCTGGAGTCGAGTTTTTCCCTGTTTCTCTTGATTATTCCTGCAGGATTTTTGGAGACCGTATCCAAGGCTAAACGCTTTTCTAAGCCGAAGATCGAAGTTGCAATCGCAACTTCCGTTGGTTTTCGCATGGATCTTTCATCTGACGCTCCGCTTGAAACGACGATTGGAACATCATAATCCTCGGCGATTGAGGTTTCTCTTCGCAGGCTCGACAGAAGCCTGATTCTTTTCCATGTTTCCGAAGTGAGAAGCGGTTCCATGTCGATCTCGAGCGAGGTCAAAGAGTTCGAAGCCAGTTCCGCTTCAGCAAGATCAAAGAACCTACCTCGAAAATCCGTTGACGGGAAATTCAGAAGATCTACTCGTCGGTCCTTTGCAGCCTGTCGAGACACATTCTTGGACCTGCATAGGACGCAGATTATTTCGAACCTTCGTCTGAGCTTCCTCAAGTCGCGTATCAGCTCATTCGGCGTGTTCGGCTGCAAGTCAACACGCGTGGCAACGTCTATTCCGACCTCTATACAAGCACTCTTTACTTGTCTGGTCTCTCTCTCACAGGCATCCGACGGAAAAGTCACAGCTACAAGATGATATCCAAGGTCTGCCGCTTTGCGCACCAAGTTCGCGGTCTGCTCCAACTCTCTTATGTTCGAACGCAAATGCAAATCGCAGCAGACTCTTCTCATGGAATCAACCCGATTTCCCTGCAGATCCCAACTATCTGGTCCACATTGGATTTCTTGAAGTGCACCTTAAAATGAATAGGATCGGTTTCGCCAATTCTAATCTCGTTCAAGTAAGCACTTTGTTTGTCGAATCTGAGGTACAGGTTACCCTTCTCCAAGTGCCGATCAATCTCGTCTCCTAACAGTTCTTTGTCCATAATACTCAGGCCAGACGACCACTTCACGATAATTCCTTGAACGACATGTTTGTCTTTGATTCTCGCTTCAAGTAGCAATATAGGGTTCCCATAGTGCCCCGCCACGTTGCATTTTCTAAAGACGACAAGTTCGCTTGCTTCCGGTGGAAGAGTGTTCATCAAGGCCGTCTGAACCTTATCCGAATCCTCCGTTGCATGCGCGAAGGTTCTGGCGTCTATATAGGCAATCGGCACCTTAGAAGACAAGCCACACCACAAGGTGGAATATGGATCACGCTAACTTTTAGTTTTTCTCTTAGTCTTGACAACCTTAGACTTAGTGCCAGCTTTGGGTTTAGTACCAGCTTTGGGTTTGGCTGTGGTCTTGGGTTCAGCGGTAACCTTGGGTTTAGCAGTGACTTTAGGTTTGGCGGTAGCCTTGACCTTAGCCGCTGCTTTTTTGTCCATTAGGTAAGCCTTTAGGGTTTTGACGTTTTCTTCATGAATTGTCTTTCGCTTAGAGTCTGTACGGACTCCGAATCTTAGAGCCTCTTTGGGGGTTGAGTCAGCCTTTTTTATTTCTTCTCTGCTGAAGCCTCTTCCTACGCGCTGCTTTAGGCCGGTCTTGAACACTTTCGGCTCGACTGCTGTCATCAGGCTGCTTCTCCTAAACCAGCTTTCCTGCTCGGTCTAAACTTCTCGGCACCACGCCCTCTTCTTCTTAAGCTTCTGACTTTCTTACCTGCGCTTGTAAGGCTTCTGAAAACCCTCTTGCGATGCTGTTTCTCACAGACCCAGTTGATGTTTGGATCAGCCTTGATCACGGGGTGGTTAGGGTCGACCAGGATGACTTCGAACCATTTTGACCGGCCATCTTCACCTACCCAATAAGAATTTAGCACTTCAAGATTGGGAAACTTTCTTCCCGTCCTCTCTTCGCCTATGAGCCTCAAGCTCTTGCCGGGCTTGAACTTGTTGACGCCCATCCTTTTCGGTCTCCTTCCGGCACGTGGTCTCTGCTTCCGCATTCCTCCTCGTCTCACACGGACACGGACCACGACGAATCCCTGCTTGGCCTTGTAGCCCAGTTTCCTAGCTTTGTCCAAGCGGGTCGGTTTATCGATCCGCGTGATCGTCGACTGCCGGCGCCACTCTATGAGTCGTTTGCGCATCAAAGCATCAACGAACGATTTCTCAGGCTTCGCCCAAGCCTCGGCGATGTACTTGTATGCCATTATTAGATCACTTATGTTCCAAGATTATGGTTCAGCCTCAACGGCTACATCCCAGCGGACACTTAATCCGCCAGTAGCTTGATTGATAGCATTGAGCCACAAGATAAACTTTTCCAGAAAACGATGGATCAATCAGTGAAAGCCGGCGGGATCCGGTTGCGTCCAAACGGCAATTGAGATTAGGTGTGTTTTGGGATGATGTACAAGCGAACATAACCCTACCGTAATCTTTGGTCGGATTTTCGACGTTTTGAAGGTGTATTAATGGGTTATTTTGGATTTGGCTTCGCTGAACAGTTGCTCTGTACGTGTCTTCCATTCTTGGAAACCTTCAGGATTGTGAGGATAGTTCTTGTAATGAGTCTTGACTTGTTTCATCAGGTTTACGGTGACTCTGAGTTTGTTGAGGAAAGGCAGTTTTCTTATCCCTTTGAACACGCGTTGTGCCGTTTGAGTGATGTTCAGATGAAAATCGTCTCCCATTCCTGCTTTGAGGACGTCATCTTCTGTCAACAGCCTATAATTCATCCCGTAGTTCAAATCTTGGTCTCGACAGGATAATAGAAACAACCGAAAAATGTCCAGTGCACCTTGTTTTGTCCCGTATGATTCCATGTACTTTCCATTGTACGGCCACAGTGTTTCTTGGTTGACGCTTCCCTTGTTCAGTGCGTCAACTATGGTCTTTCCAGCTAGGAAGCCGCTGAGCATCGAAGGTCCGATGCCTCCGCCGTGGATGGGGTTAACGAGGCAGGCAGCGTCCCCCAGGATCATAACGCCATTTCCGACCATGTTGTCCAACGGTCTGCGTGTAGGGTCATACCAGGCTCCGGAGCTCAAGAGGAGCGAGCCCTCAAACAAAGGTTTAGTCAGCACGTGTTCGTAGAACTGGTTTTTGGGGTTGGGGAACTTTTCTCGCATGCAGATTCCCATGCCAGTGTTTACTCTTGCTCCGGTCTTGGGAAAAATCCAAGTGTACCCCCCAGGGCTGGCCTTTTGGTTAAGGTAGATTTCACAGTACTTTGACTCTTCAACCGCTCGTTTGAGCTGTCTAATCTCACGATAGCAGGCTTCGACATCTTCATTTGCAACTGAAGTTTCGATGCCCATGCTCTCAGGAAGCCTCCGTCTGACGACGGCCATGAAACCACTCGCGTCAACGACGACGCTGCTCTCCAAACTGTTGTTCTTTCCTGTTCTCAAGTCCTTGACCAGGACACCTGAAACGAATCCCTTTTGGATCATCGTCCCAGTACACTGAGTCGAGTCGACAAAAGTTGCGCCCTTGTTGACAGCTAAATCCAGAAGCCACCGCCCAAAAGCATGTCTGTTAAGCAGGTAACCCTTGAAATCCTCGTTTGCTATGGTAAACACTGTCTGCAAGTCAGGTGAGAATATCCTGATGCCTTCAATCCTCTTCTCCAGTTCGCCACCCTGCGGCGCTTCCAAACCGACGGCCTTGAGATGATGCTCTCCCAAAGCGTCTCCGCAGATCTTCTCTCCAACTTCTTCTCTTTTCTTGTTTTCCACCACACAGACTTTGAGACCTGCCTCAGCGATTGTTTTCGCGGCCAAGCAGCCTGCCGTGCCAGCACCGACGACGACGACGTCAAACTTCAATTTTATCACATCGCAAGAGGGTGATGTACTAGCTATAACTTTGTTGTATTCGTAAACCCTTATAAAGCATAAAGTAAGCTGCTTCACACTTGGTGTAGTCCAACGGGTACTCAGTTCGCTCTTGGCGACGAGCTCCGCAGGCTTGTTGAGTCACGCATTGATCACACGTTGAAGGGAATAGAGGAAACCCTTCAGCGGATAGTGCAAGAACAGGAAATCGATCAGGAAGACTTGAGAAAAGACATTAAGAGCCTCGAGGAAAGCTTCAGCTTATTATCTCAGAAATGGAACCTTGAAATACTGTACACTTTGTTTTTCAAAAGCGACACGAGCTTCAGCCAGTTAAAAAAGATCCTCGGCGTGAACTCCCGAACGCTTTCTGACAAGCTGAAAAGCCTCACGGCATGCGAGTACGTGCAGAGGAGGGTAAAGACTGAACCGCCTGTGCGGGTCGAGTACATGTTGACGGCAAGAGGAAAGAACGTGGTGCTGTTGGCCTTGCCAATACTGTATTATTCGAGAGCACATCAGCTACTTCAATCGGATTCCAAAGACGGCAAGAAGAAAAAGGCTCATCAACCTTAAACATGAATTCAGAATTCATATTGGAATTTCATAACCATTTAATACATTTTTGGGCAACGATGGAGCAACATTGAAAAAAGGTGTACGAGAAAATGATGAAAAAAACCACGATGAAAAATAATTCTGCATGTACGATTGATTTGACGAGAATAGACGGCGACGGCGCGTTTCCATGCCCAAAATGTGGAACAGTCATATCTCCAGATGATGAGACAGACCAGACTTATCAAATCGTCAAAACAAAAGTCAAGGATGACCAACTTACAGAATTAATACTGACCTGCAACAAGTGTGGAACCACCATTAAACTCACAGGTTTCATGTCACATCCAGAAGCCTAGACTGAGCACCAACGTTGAACAGCAGCTTTCTCACCGCCCACAATGGAAAATCTTTACTAAGACCCAAAAACCTAGGATTCTATCAAACGCCCAGAATAATTCGAGCAACAAAGAAAAACCATGGCAAAACACACACGACCGCGAACAAACAGCCGCTCTAACAACGAGAAAAACACGATGAGGTTTCGACGCTCTCATCGTTCTCTCTTATCTCTTGCTCTTTGTTTTACCTCTGCACGAAAATTGTACGAGTCTCACTTCAGTTTTATTCAGGCTTTCTTTCAATCATGCAGATTTAGGCTATAATGTCGGAAGCGTAGGAATCTGAGGAAAAATACAAAGGACAAAGATTGCTATCAATCCAATGGCAACGAGTTTCCTCTTGGTCGTTAGGCTTGAGACATCATCCAGCGGTCCAGGATCTTTGAACATTAGCAAGAAAACCACAAGAATTGCCATCGGAATGAAACCTTCGAATATCAAGAATACAATCGACAGTCCAGCCAAGAATAGTCTTACCTTCTCGCCTGCCATTGATCGAACTACGTGACCGCCATCAAGCATGCCTGCTGGAAGAAGGTTAAGCATGGTCACAACGAGTCCAGCCCAAGCTGCGAAGGTAATCGGATGCAACATCAGGTCTTGGTTAGGTCCTGCATGCGGCATCAGTTTTAAGCCCTCCAAGAGTCGTCCGAGAATGGACCAGAGCAGTGGGACCGGGATGTAATTGGGATTTGAGACTTTAGGTCCTGGGATAAGTAGCATCAGGCCGAAGAAGCTCACAATCGTTGCAATGATGAAACCAGCTATAGGACCATCAGCTCCGATGTCAAACAGCGCATCCCTGTTCGGCGGCACAGACTTTTGCATAATCACGGCCCCAAAAGTTCCGAAGGGCGGCGGTCCAGGAATGAAATACGGATTCGTTGCTTCCATGCCTTTCCTGTTTGCCGTTAACTTGTGGCCCATCTCATGCGTGCCGAGTATCGCCAGAATGGCCGCGGTGAAGGTTAACCCGCCCACAAAGGGGTTTATGAGGCCTAATGCAGCAAAGTATCCCGTCACAAACGTTGTCGCGATCGTCGCGAAAAGGAGCAACCAGTTTATGCGGACATCGCTAGGTTTCACTTGAGGCTTTGGCACGACTCTTAGGACGAGTCTTCCATCCGTTTTGCGCAAAAATGCAATCATGTTTATCGTTTCAAGGTTCTTCAAAAGTCTTAGGAAAGGCTGTTTCGTTTCCTGCATCTGCTTCAAATAGTAAGTCGGAACATTCTGCAGCACTAAGGATTCTTCAATCAGGAATTCCTGATTAACCATATTCGTAATTCTTACAAAATCACCCTGCAGCCCAAAGGAATTCTCAGCTGTTCCACCGGGTACTTCAGTCATCTTTTCGCTTGCCCTGTCGAATTATCGGCGTAGTAGAGCACCCTGAGGTAGAAAAGGCTATTGGAACCATTCTCTCCGCTGCAACGACATTCTCAGGAGTCCAGACCACATGAGAATACGCTTGGCCGCTTAGAGAACACTGCTACATGCACTCTTTTGTAGGGTTTCTTCAGGTAAGGTTGGGGCCCAAACGTTCTTGAATTCGGTTGGTTGCCAACTGTCTTGAACAGAGAAGCTCCGAAAATGCGAATAGTCCAGATCGGGTTCTTAAAAGTCTCATTCATAATAGGTTTCGATTCAGGTTTGCGCAGCGAGGGGATATCCTCACTCCCGATTGAGTTATGGTCAGTCCGAATGTCGAAAACGCATGCTCAAGACTTGGGCGCTACTCTGATCTCTTGAGTGTTGTTCTCATTATATACATTAGGTAGCTTAGTATCTCGTTCTTTGTAAGTTTTGATTTGCCTTTTTTTCTGTTTGTGAAAGTTACCGGAACTTCTGCGACCCTTGCTTTGTGAATGCGAGCTTGTCTGAGGGTTTCAATTTGGATCTCGTACGTTTCGCTATGGAGCTGCGGCAGGATCTCTTCAACATAATCTCTGGAGTAGCATCTGAAGCCGCTGGTCAAATCTTTCACTGGAAGCGCCACGATCTTTGCAGTTGCTGCATTGGCGATCCTGCTGATTATTAACCGTCTCAGGTTCCAGCCTTTGACTCTTCCTCCCGCACAGTATCGACTTCCAATCACAAGGTCATAACCCTTCTCCGCTTCTCGCAGCAGATTTGGAATGTTCCGTGGATCGTGCGAATAGTCAGCGTCCATGGCAATTATGTAGTCCGGCGGATCTGGCTGACTCAGAATGAAACGGAAACTGTCTGTGATCGCCGTTCCTAGTCCAGACTTGCGCGGCCTGCTGACCAGATGTACATTCGGATAGATTCTCTGCAGCTTTCTGACCAAGTGCGCAGTGCCATCTGGGCTCGAATCGTCCATGACGACTATCGCGGAATTAATACGGAGATTCTCGATCGATAATATTAGGCTCTCAATGTTCTCTGCCTCACAATATGTGGGTAAGATTACTGCAACTCGAGAACCACCGTCATAGGCGATTCTTTCACATCTCACAATTTGCACCAACCAAATCAAATGCCCAAAAGGTTAACTAAGCTTGATATATCAAACTTTCGCAGAAACGAATCAGCAAAAAGTCAGAAAAGGAGCACAACCCGCGCAAGAATATATGTTGAGGATAGAAATGCCGAGGGGGGCTGTTAGATGTTTGCTCTGGTTTCGTAGAAAGTGTTATAAAAATACGCATGATTAGCTTCTAATAATTGCAGTAAGTGAGACGTATGCAGTTCACTCTGGCCTGCGACATAATGATGGACTTGGAAGGATCAATTCGGCCAGCTATGTGTTTAGCAAACGCTTTGATTGGGAGGGGACACAAGGTCTCGATGATGTCTCCGCTGATGTCGCGTTCAGTCGAGGAGAGTCTGTCCGCTGCAGGGATCGTGCCTGTGAACTTGCATGTCAAACTCGCTGCAAAGAACTCGGGACTTTCACTGTTATGGTTTGAAACATGGGCACGTGAAGCTTTTCTCAACTTGAACTCGAGGCACGTGGATACTCAATCAACTGTCGCCGTGAATTTCTCTCATACCGTCGTTGTGCCCTCTGTGTTTTGGTATCTTCAGGGACCTACGTCAAACGCTTTGGTGGACATGAGAAATGAACTCAATGCAACGTATAGGCTCGTCTATGAAGTCTCTAGGCCAATGATCGAGTTCGCAGATGGAAAACTAGTCAAGGCCATGGGCCAAAACTCAACGTTCTGCGTGGCCAACTCAAAATTCTGCGCTTCTATGTACCGAAAGTGGGGAATTCGGGTCATGAAGATCATATATCCTCCCATCAATTGCAGAATATTCCGCCCTAAAACTTCGAGTCCCTCCTCAGACTACGTTTTAGTGTATTTCGGCAAAGAAACAAAGTTCTCAATCGTTAAAGCCGTCGCTGACCTAGGTGTTCGCATCAAAGCCTTCGGATCTAAGGCGCCTTTCATTCCAAGATCCCTTACAGGTCATCCCAATGTCGATTTCTTGGGGAAAATTTCTGCCGATGAACTCGTTGATGCGTATACTAATGCTCTTTTCACGTTCTTTCCATTCACTCATGAACCATTTGGCTACATACCTGTTGAAAGCATGGCATGCGGCACGCCTACGTTGACATATGACTCGCAGGGGCCGAGTGAATCGATTGTTGATGGATACTCTGGATGGTCAGTGAAGGACGATGCAGAAATAATTAGCAAGGCTGTCACCATTTGGAGACAGGGATACAAGCGTGAAATGAGACAAAACTGCGTGAAGGAAGCCTCAAAATACGATCAGAGTATCTACGTGAATAAATGGCTGCAGATCCTGGAAGAGTCTCCGACAAAAGATCTTCAAACAGCGGCAGCGCCACTAATATCAATTGGAAGCCTTCCGGTCAAAACGCCCTCATAAACCGCTTCAACCTGATTTGCAATTTTGTCCCATGAATGAAAGACAGCTAGCCTCTTCGCATTGTCAGATAACTTCTTCCACAGTTCAGGGTCTCGGTACAGTCTTTCGAATGCGTCGGCGATTGCCCTTGGACTGTTATGATCGACAATTAAGCCATTACGCTCATTCTTTACGAGTTCATCAACGGCTCCATTGAATACAGTGCGCGTGATAACCACGGGCAGTCCGACGGATGAAGCTTCGGATATTGCCATTCCAAAAGTCTCAAATTCGCTGGCAGACACGAAGACCCAAGAGTTGCTTAACATCGAGATCAATTCATTTCTGTCTTGAACTGGAATCGACATGTGTAGATGAATTCCGTCACTCTTGTCAGACGCATGCTGCAATTCAGGACCAAGAGGGCCAGAACCAATTATGTGAAGTTCCGCATCATTCACGCTTTCTTTGAAAATCTTAAATGCCTCTAAAACCAAGTCAAGTCTTTTTTGAAGTTCAAGGCGACCGACGAATATGATGCGGCCCTGCTTCGGTTTCAATCGGGCCCTGAGAAATGCTTCATCGGTGCCATTTGGAATCACACTGAGCCTCTCTGGGTTCATGTTCAGATGCTCTATCAGCACTCTTTTAGCGAAATTTGAAACCGTAATGTTATAGGTGCACATCGCTGAACATCTCTTGGCAAGAAAAGTGCTGGCGATACTTGCTGCTCGATGAATTGAGAAAGGCCAAACAACATTCCAGGATATCACAATAGGTGTCCTGGGCTGCGCAATTCTTGCAGAGAAAAAGGGAATGATTGGCCAAATGTCAACGTCGATGATTTCGTAATGGTGGAAAAGTAATTCAGAAAAAGTTGACAAACTGAGACCTGCAATTCTGGTTAGACTGTACGAGTTCAGGTTTGGCAATCTGCTTGGATAATAGCGGTGAATGCAGAAGTTCCGCGTTGAATCTTCAGCATCCCGAGGTCCGAGGGTAAAGATGTCGACTGCATGTTTCCGAGAAAGTCGTTCAGCTATCTCGCGAAACCTAACGCCCGAACCACCTATGTCCGGTGGGAAACGCTCGACCACCATTGCTATTCTCAATTTGGTTCCCTCAGACGTTTGTTCTTTCTCCGCATTAATTCTTCGTTGCCAAGATTAGGACTCGTCTTGCCATGGGTATGGGGACTCTCATTTCGACAAATCTTCCGAACAATGGGAACCGTTGGAAGGGTATAGGCAAGAGGCCTTTAGCATCCGTGTAGAACCCGACTCTTCGCGCAAGGGACATTAATCCGCTTGGGGAAAGCAGTGAGCAGTGAATGTCTTTCATTTTATGAAGTCTATCTGAAATGATATCTATAGGACTCTGAACAGGATTCTCTACGAGTAAGACTCCACGTTTGCGAAGGCAACGGTAACTACCTTCTAGCAATAAATTGGGCTGGTTCAGATGCTCTAAGGTGTCAAAACACGTAATGATATCTACTGAATCATGTTTGAATGGGAGGTTTTGAGCGTCGCCTTGAATTCGACCTACGTTCTTCCCTGCCATTAACGCATACTTCGAGATGTCAATTGCGACAGATTCGTACTTGAACCAATTTAGCATGCTTGCCACGTAGCCATAAGCAGAACCTACGTCGATGGCCCTTTTTCCATTGCCTTTAAGCAAGTTCTCATGGGTCTTGTTGCTTGCCCACCTCAGTGCTTGAAGACAGAGCAACTGCACGGCTTTTTCAACCGAGAGCGCAAGACGTGAACGCTTGAAAGCCTCTTCGTTGTACTCGTAATCTGTCCCTGATCGCTGATTGAGCTCAGAAAGGAAATGGTGCGGAACAAGTTGTGGCATTTATTTTGCCATCTGTACAACGTTTATGGTATCTAGTGCAAATGAAGTATCGTTCGCCAGACAGGATCCTCTGAATTCCATTTGTTTCAGACCATCAATCTTGAAGTTCACTGTGAATTCACCCCATTTTCCATTCATAGTGAAGTCGCTTGAGTTGAGCATCCTTTCAGCGACTACCGTCCCTGACCAACTGTCTGATTTATAGTCCCACGATGAGGCAAACACGTCCAACGTAAGATTCTGATCCTGCGATTCTGCTTTCAGTCTGAAAGTGACGTTGTAATCTCCTGTGAAAAGCCATGCGTATGGACCGTACCAAACCAATCCAGGCTCGTCACTTGACCTATGAATGATCACCATGCCCGATTGGCTCGATTCGTCAAATACCTCAACTGCATGCGAATATGCAGCATCTAAGTCCTCGTAGTTGAAGTATTGTTGATAAGGCAAGTTGAGTACGTATCCTCCCGTGTAGCTTCTTTTGAGTAGTAAGACTCCGTCGGCGTACGCCATCACGCCGTATTGTCCCCCGTCTAGGACTATATTCAAAGCTTGCAGCGGCGAGTAGAATGCTCCCGGTGGCCCATAAAGAATCTGAGAAGACGTTAGATCGACCACAATATAGTCGACATTCATGGTCATTGGCCACGTTAAAATGAATATGTTTTCCCTCTGAGCAAGATGCGGTTCGATGTCATTTTGCGTGGCGACCGAAGCGTAAGAAGGAACAAGTGAAATAACATCCTCCAGTGCTTGAGTGTGCGAGTTAATTTCCACTGGTCTACTGGTTAAAGCAGGGAGACCTAACGGGCTAACGGCAACGCAGGAGATTAGGCTCACGATAAGAATCAAGATCATCAGCTTTTTCTCCCATCCTTGATGGTTTTCACGCGAACCTTCAATGTTGAATAGTCTCCTCGCACCGAAGATTGCGGCAATGTAAATTTGTGCGACGATCAACCCGAAATACTGAAAATATGGCTGAAAGTAAGGAGAGTAGTCAGATAGCGAAGCCGCAAGAGCCCATGGCAAAACCAACAGCAACTCTGCAGGAGCTAGGAAAAGAAGGAAGGCCACAGGGGCAAAAATGAAGGCAAAGTAATAAGCTTTGTCAATAGGGTTTACCATAGTCTCTATTGCCCTCACGGGATTTTTGATCACGTTTAGAACGACGTCGCTGAGGCTTGTGCCCCAATTATCCCAATTTCCAGGAAGTCCATTGGATTTGAGGGGGTTAATCGTACTCGTAACGCGCAATGCAATGAAGAACCAAACGACGCTGATAATCACAAGAATCAATGGAACGGACATTCGCTTTGCGAGGGCCCTTATGCTTATCTTGGGTCCCCTGAAGCTTTTCTTGACGAGGAAGTAAAGCCCTAGAAAGGCGATCAGGATAGGCGCGAATTCTATTGTGGAAAGCGTTAGCAAGCAGAAGATGATGCCTTTGATCCATTGATTGTTGTCTAGAAAGTAAAAGGCAAAGAAGAAGAAAAGAGGAATAAATGCTTCTACGTGGAAATCAAAACTGTTCATTCCTTGAAGAGCCGGATGCAACAGAAATGAGGATGCAAAGGTTAAGCCCCAGAGTTTGCTGTTGAGCTTGTTCTTTGCAATCCAGTACAAAGGAAGCGCCGCGAGTCCGATGATTATCGATTGTAACACGAGAAGAGTCAATGGTGACTGAAAAATCCCGTAGATCGGCACAATTAGAAAAAGTATCGGGGAGAAGTGCGCGCCAAAAAAATTCTGTGACGGGTTCACGAAAGTTTCAAGCGTGTAATGAAATGGTTTCCCCAAAATTACGGTGGACCACAATGACTGGGCGAATATGCCTAGATCCCACCCGTAAGTTTTGAAACCATAATACATATAGATCGTGTAGGCGGAAAGGACCAGTGCGTACACGGCTATGAGAACAAATATGAGCCGATCAGCTTTCCTCTCTACAAAACTCACAGCAACCTTGATGCCTGAATTGATCTGCCGAGACAATCCCACGAGTCTCCCCATCGAGGTCCTCCAATCAACTTACTTCAACCACAGTCACTTAAAAAACTAGCATAGTTGCTTCATCAAAACTGCTAAAACAATGGTCTGCTTGATAGGGGGAATTCAATAATATACTTCTGACTTACAAGAGTTGGATACAAAATACTATGCATGTTTGGAAAAACAAAAGAAAAAAAGAGGATTGTTTTTATGGGTCGGGGTGTATTCCGCCTTTTTCGAGATTGGCTGGTTGCGTTGGCGACCATACGTATGGTTGCCAGAATGGGCTTAAGATTCCTGTTTCGCTGATTGTGCCTAGTACTTCGACGACATTGAATCCTGTTGGCTTTAAGGTTGTAGTGTTGTACGTGATTTGCAGTATGATGCTCGTTGCGCCGCACGGGAAGGTTTGGAATTCCTGTATCAGATCCTCGTAGAACCACATAGATGCGTAGTAGGTGTCTCTTCCCCAGTTGCCCCAGACGAGTAGTCCTGTTGTCCCGTTGAGGTCTTCAAAGGTTGAAACAACCGCGTAGCCTACTTTGTTCGTGTCCACATGCGCCTTGTTGACCGTCGA
>DASPTR010000042.1:0-46349 GCA_035623315.1 Candidatus Acidiferrum sp.
CAAAAAGCAAAATCCCAAAAGCTCAATTCCAGGTGGAAATCGCTAAAAAAGCGCGTTTCAGCCTTCTCCTTCCGACGGCTTGAGCTTGAGCATGGACTTGACCGTGGCCTCATATAAAAACCGTTGAAAATCTCCATGCGAAGTTCAAGGTCCCTAGCTTCGTAATAGCTTCGAAAAAAGGATCAAAAGACCGCATCAGCCAGACGCTTTGCCTTTTGCCAATCACTGAATAGTGATTGCGTTTCTTGATCAAGGACATGTGGCCCTACGATGCCAAAGCGGTTCTGCAGAGCTGAAGTTTCTATGTCGAACTGATGTTCTTTGTTGCTGAGGAAAGTTTATCCTGCTTGCGCTTTTTCCTTCTATGAGATCCAGTTTTCATTGAAGAAGTTTCTGGCTACTGTATTAGGTCGAATCGGCGGTCGACTTAGTGACTTCTTCTAGGCTAGCGACGAATTGTCGGCTTTAGAGTCGAGTCCTTGTAGCCTTCGTTTATGCTTTTGTACACCGCATAGTTCAGGTTTGGCTCGTAGTGAATGCTAGTGATATGGACTTGACCTGAGTATTACGTTTATCACCATTATCACCTGATAGTGAGAGTTCAATCTCGCGATCCGCGAAATATCCAGTCTTTAGCCTAGTCCAGACAGTGCAATGTTCTATTGTCGAAGGCTTGGGGCTTGAAAATGGGGCCCTTTGGGCGGTCAAAAAACTCTGTGTCTTGAGCGGTGATAGCTTAATCAGAGAGGCCTATGCCTGTGCTGTATACGAAAGCATCAACAGTGAATCAGGCTTTCAGCTGATTTTTAACGCTGTTCGAAAATGTTAAAGCCAAGCGAGGGTGTTGTGAAGCTATGAAAGCTGGAACGGTTCTTCGCGAGTTTTTGGCAAGGGACAAGCGTAGGGTGATTTTGAGAACTCCTCGGTGGGATGATTTGGATGACTTGCTTGAGATGATCAACTCGCTTGTTGCAGAGGGGGCAGACATCGTTATTTCTGAGAAGGTTTCCCGAGTCGAGGAGATAGATTGGCTCGCAAGAGCGCTTAGCCATTTGGCGAAGGATGAGATTCTTTATTTGGTAGCTGAGGTTGACGGCAAGGTCGTGGCGAACTCTGAAATTAGCATGAGACGGGATGGTTACGACGGTCATGTTGGCGGAATAGGCATAGCGATTAGAGAAGGTTACAGGGACGTTGGGATCGGGACGGAAATGATGAAGACGCTTCTGGAGCAGGCTCGCAAGATAGGCCTGAAAGTTCTAACCCTTTTCACTTTCGAGAGCAACAGAAGGGCCATCCACGTTTACGAAAATGTGGGATTCGTTCAGACAGGGAAGATTCCACGCAAGTTTTTCAGAGAAGGCAAATACATTGACGAAGTGATAATGACGCTGGTTTTGGAGTAGAGCTTATCATGTCGAATTTCAAGGTTTTCAACTCGAGCATTAACCTCTCGACGAAGGGTGAAATAGAGTTTGTTGACTTGACACGCAACGTCCTAGATGCCGCTGCAAGATCGGGCGTAAGGAATGGCCTGGTTCACATCTTTGCTCCACACGCGACTGGGATAGTGATCCTGACCGAAAACGAGTCCGGCCTGTTGGAGGACATAGAAAGATGGCTTCAAGAAATTATTCCTAAGAACAGGGATTACGAGCACCCATCTAACGCGTACGCACATCTAAGGTCAGTCCTTCTTCCTCCTGATAGAACTATTCCTATCATCGAGGGGAAGGTAGAATTAGGGACATGGCAATCTGTATTGTTCGTGGAAACAGACGTGCACCCGAGAAGAAGAACGGTAATCATCCAAGTATTAGGTAGTTAGTAGGTTTTCCTAGCAAAAAGTTGAGACACAAGAACAAGCAACTTCAGAGCTCTAGGTTCGTAGAACGAAAATTCCAGGACCATGTTCCATTAGGGAATTTAACATTTCAAGTTATTTTTCATGGCTACTGACCACAAAAATCGCAGTTTTAATGCATACTCGTCTCGTTCGAGTTGCTTTCGCCTCTTTTGTCGGCGTTTCGGTCAGCTGGTCGATATTCAGTTCTTGAATCATCCAATAAACTCTATCGTTCTTTTCCTTTTCTTAATGTTAAGTTTGCGCACTTGTCCATTAATATCGTTGCTAAGAGAGATGGTCTTATAAGCTTCGAGGAATTTCGTCTCTAAAAACGCAGATCTAATGGAAAAGACCAGGGGTCGATCCGACACCAGAAGTTTCCTCAGTTAATGTTTGATGTGCCAGGAGAGGGAAAATTTCGGTATGTTCAACATTTCAGTCGGAATTATCAATCTATCTAGACTAATGTGACTCCCGAGAGAAAAAGGAACCAATCGCCAACTCTGTTCTCGGCAAATGACATCTCCAGATCTGAGCCAAGTTCAAAAGGGATTTTTCTGAAAGAAGTCGAAAGTGATCCTTTCACCTGGTCCATTGGTTTGTTAGTGTAGAAACAGATTCGATCATGCTGCAACAGGAGATTCTTCGCGCCTCTTCAGCCACGGTCAATCGGAAGTGCATTTTTCTGAAGTTAAGAGAAATAATGTGTAAACTAGACATTGGAACTACGGGTAAATATTGCGGGTTTTCGTTGTGTATCGTCCTATTGAGTTTTCATAGTGAACATGAAGATTTACAGTTTCATTTCATTTTGGAAAAGCTGAGTGCTAGGTTTTTGTAGTTTTCAGTCAATGTTGATTCATTCGGACCGTTTTCGCTTATCCCAATGCAGAACTTACTGCAGGCTATTATGCAAACGGATGATTCGTGTCTATTGTTTCATCGATCATCTAGTCTTTGGATGTTTGTCAAGTCCTCGGTGTTCAGGGAAAAACAAGGCCGATCGGGAGTTATATAAGGTTCGACGTAGTTCGGCAATTCTTTTAACCGCGAGAAACTAACTGGTGCAATGATGAATCGAGTTGGTTAGGCTAAGGAGTCTTTGTGTCTTTTTAGAAACTTGCAAAGAATCCTTTGACGACATCCCTTGTGGACTGAAATAGAGGGTATTTTATCCTGACAGGTGGTGTGAGTTTCTCTAGCCGATTCACTCTGAAGTAGATTGGAGGATGGGGGTCGAGGCTTATCCATTCTTGAAAACGAAAAGTTGGCGATCGTTCATATAGCAATCTCTTGAACCCTATTTTCTCCAGAGCTTTGGCTAATATGCCTGGTGTACCTATGACGATTGCAGAGACAAGGTCGGCTCTTGCTTCAAAGAATTTTGCGATGAAGAATATTCCGGTCATGACTGCCCAGAAATATACGAGGAAGAAGTAAGAAAAGAAAATTATCGGGAACAATGGAAGAAGCACGTAGAACCTGAAGAGGAATTCGGCGCCTATCAAACCATAGAGTAGGAGAGGATCATGCCCCCTAAGATGGCCGAACTCGTGTCCGAGAACGCTTAGAATTTCCTCGTCCGAGAGCTGAACGAAGAGACCCGTCGTTATCAGGACTACGCCACGGCCGGCGCTTGGTCCAGCGGCTGCTGCATTCGGAATAATCGTGTTCGACACGACAATTTCAGGCATGGGAAAGCCAAAGCTTGCGGCAGCCTTTTGTACTAGTTGATAAACGTTGACTTTTCTTGTTGACAAATCCTTTGGGTTGCACTCAAACCCATGAGTGGCGAGCACCTCTTGCACTGCTTCGCAGTCAATTTCTCCTTTCTTAGCTATTGTTCTTTCATATATCTGCTTCTTGATGGTTCGAAGATCTTCTCTCGAATATTTTTGCCTAAAATCCTCATGTTCCTTAATAGGTAAAGGATACTCAACCAAATGAATGTAGGGATTTTTCTCAGTTATGTGCCAATCTGCACCTCTCGCGATGAACTTGCTAGAATAAAATACAAAGATGAACTGCAATGCTAGGAGTATGATCGGGGCTGGCCACCCTATCACGAAAAATAAGGCTATGCCAACGGTGATGAATACTACTGAAAGGAGAATTTGAGTTTCAAGGAATAGTCGATTGAGAGGTTTCTTTTCTTTGCCAGCAAGTTTCTCAGGGACTATTTCTTCGCCCTCTCTCCAAGCCAAAAACAGTGTGGTGTTTCTCATTTGTTCCTCAAAAAATCCCACGAGAATTAGGACGTCCTGTTTGACTTCTTCTACGAGCTTTTCGGAAACCGCGTCGTTGAGTTTTGTAATATTCACCATGACTGGTTTTTGGCCTATGATTTCGACGGCCATATTCGGTTTCCCAGCCTCATTCAGGAGAGTAAAAGCGATGGATGGATGTTCAGCGTCGAATTTCTTGGAAACATCCGCAAAGCGTTCTCGGTGCGGAACTATGTATTTCTGTTCAATAAAGTCCATCAATTCTTGCAGGTGTTCTGACGTGATCTCAGTATCAACAGAATATGAAACGGTTTTGTTGCCCTCTTGCATGTTTAGTTTGTTCCTCGTTCCGATTCGTTAACGCTGAGAGCACTCGTCAGTCCCAGTTGATATTCTTTCAAAGACATCGAACTATCTCCCATATTTTTCCTTGCTCACAAAGTGTTTGTGAGAAGAAATGATGAGTTCTTGTTTCGGCGACAAACATAAGGTCATGACACACGGTTGTCAAAGCCTCTTTACCTTATAATTTTTCTGGTTTGTGCATGATCAACTCGATTATATATCGCTGCCCGCGCACGGCTAGAAGAGCGTTTGATTTTTGGTGGGTCCTCTTCTTTCTGTGTTTTGTTGATGCTTTTGTATACTAAGCGTTCTAATCTGATATTACTCTCAGGAAGCGGAATTGTTGAGTAAGAAGGCAAGTCTATTGTGATGTCTTGGATGTGGGTCTTACCTTAATTACAGCTTGATGGAGCGAACTCTGTGTGCAAGGAAGTTGAAGTAGGCGGCGAAAATCGCGCGGGCGTTCAACTTAGATGAAAAAGAATGAAATTTTAAATCATCAGAGCAATCTAAGATCGAGCAGGGATTCAAAAATGGGTGAAACAAAACAAAGTGAGACGAAGCCAATGAAAATGGTTTGGAGAAGTGTTGCGATCGCACTGGGAATTGTTTGTATTATCTTGGTGGCTGGCATAGGCGGAACCATAGCATATTATATTGGGGTGGTGAATGACAAGAACTCGCAGATTGACACGCAAAACTCGCAGCTCAACGCGCTCAACTCTACGTATCAAAACTACTTGAGTACGCGCGCTTTGATAACACTCATCGGCGGATGGCTACCTTTGCCTTCGGGAAATTTGACGGGAATACTCATGTCAGCTGACAAACCGCGGCCTTGGGTTTCAGACATTTTCTCTGATTATATTCCGAATGACTATGGAGATCCAGTCTTGAATGTCACCCTAGATCAAATCGAACAAACATCAACGGCATACAATATTACGGACACGGACCTGGGCACTCTCTGGTTGGCGGCGCGCACTGAGCAGAGCAATGGACCTGCTGGCGTTTGGGCAAAAGGAAGTATAAACATCGGAAAGATATTCTCAAACGGCACCAGATCAATAGTCCATTCGGAGGATATACCTGAGAGATTCTTTGGATACATCAGTTCTCCCTTCGACTATAATATCACCATTAGTTACCTTTGGACTTTGTCTCAACCACTGACGATGAATGTTGGAGAACGTCTCTTTTTGAACGTTGTTCTCTATGGAAAATACGCGAACTATGGTTCATGCAGGCTCGGTTTGATATGCACCCAAAGTGACACCGACATAATGCTTGTGCTCCCAATCACTCCAGCGTAACCTTGCTTGATTTGCATTCATCGACCACTTTTTTTTTGTCTTCGTCGCGCGCTGGTGACTTTCGATTCGATCCAGTGCTTCATAAGAATCTATCCTGTCTTGATTGTTTTTCAAGGACGTAATAGTTTTCCTAGCTCGAAAACAATGACAGAATGTGCCGGCAAGATTATGACGTATGAACGACGATAACGAACTGGCTGATACAGCGCGCAAACATGGATTATCGCTTAGATTATCGCTTAAATACTTCGAGCACAAGGGTCTTCATTCATGGGATACAGAGGGCAGATGAGGTCGCACCGAACCTCTGGCCGAGGAAACCAATCTTCACGAGAGAAAAAGGCCAAAGCCGGAGGACGGAAAAAGAATATTCCTAATAGTTCAGTATTCGAAGAGAAGCATTTTTTGCCTGAGGAAGAGGTGGTGAGCAACACGCTGAACCGTTTACGTAACTTGGGGAATCAGAAGTTTGCTTTTCCACCGTACAGTGAGCACTTTGATCGTTGGGTTGTGGACCTGGCTGGAGTCCTATCGGAGTTTGAGTCACTTCCAACCGTAGAGGCAGATGAACAATTCATGAACGAGCGCACGCAAATATTGTCGAACATTAAGTTGGAGCTCGAGGAAAGGCGGCGCATTGAAGCTTCCTTTGAGAACATTGCTCAAAGTTTATCGCAGAAAAAGAGTATTCTTGAACGGATTGACGAAGAATGTGGAACCAAAATCAGAGAGATCGAAGCCAGAAAAAATGGTGCGGTCAAAAAACTCAGCACTGTTATTGATAATCTCCGAAGAGAACTGGACGACTTAGCCCAGTTGAAAGCAGGTCTCTTCAGAGACATATCGAAAAAAGCCAAAGCGCAAAAAGAGGCTGAGGCAAATCAGAGACTGAGCGAGGCACAAAAGGAACTTGAGTTGGCCACACGCGATTTCAGAGCGAAGCAAGAGATCCTTCGAAACGAGTACCAGAGAAAAAAGCAGCCAGTTATCGAGCAGATCCAAGCTGACCAGAAGAAGATCGAGACCCTAGAAATCGATGGTTCTTTAGAGGACAGAAGAGCCACATGCGAAGCCCTCAGCAGCGCGGTGAACACGCTTCTTGATAGAAGAAAGATGTTGCAGGAACATTAGATGGCTTGACTCTGTTCGTTCTGATTTCATCGTTCCAAAAAAGAATCTGCTCTAGGCAAATATGGAAAGCATCTCATCTTTCGATCGTAACGCGCTGCATGTTGAGTAGGTTTCTAGAAGGATATGGTTTTTTGGCTCTTTTCTACCCATTTTGAGAGCCCAGTTATTGTACCCATCTCAGTTCCCTTGACGAGATCTTCTTTCGTTAATCCTCTTAGATTCATGCTGGTGTGGCAAACATTGACACAAACCCCGACTTTGACGAGATCCTCAAGCATTCTTTCTATGTTGTAGAAGCCTTTCGCTGGTTTCTGTCCCTTCTTGGCAGCGTTCACTGCGTCCCCAATGAGGAAAATGTTCACTTTTGTCCCCACACCAGAGCACGACAATGCTTCCGCTAACCTCAACGCATTCCAGATCCTTTCGTCTCCGTATGGAGAGCTGCTGACAACCATTGTCACAATTTCCAAGGTCTTAGCCATCCTCTTCGAAGCTCTTCCAGCCGGAAGTACTTAAAGCGCACGCGTGCTTTGACGAAATCTTCTGCATAAGTGGGAGAAATCACCTCTGAATATTCCGAGTGATAATCTGCACGCATTCTTAACGCAAATGCAAATGAATGTGTCGCGAGGTTGGAAAAAGCGGTCAAAGACTCTCCATGTGAGGTGTTCTCTGCCCCTTGCGGATTTCTTCAAGGGATTACTTTCGTTTTTGTCTATTTTGTTGATGCTTTTGTATACAGAACCATGAATACTTGATGAAAGAAATCTAGGAGTGTCCACCTTGGCAATTGGTGCTGTCAAACTGCTGGAATTTCTATCGTTAGACGATGCTAGATGCCCACGCTGTTGATCACTCTACCAGAGTTGGCATCAATGACCAACACGATTTTGTTCCCCTTGTGGTCGTATTTTGCAAACCACACTGGAACGTGAAGCAACTCCACGTCTCCAACATCTGAATCAGTTTGTATCGACTGAATCATGTGATATTTCGCATGTGCCTTTTGGGATTGAAGCTGGTCGACTAGCGTCTTTGCTTGGGATTTGGCGACATCCTCGCTGATGTCTCCGTTGAGAATCTTGACGCCCTTGGGTAATTTGGAAACGTCGAACAGTTCTCTTCCTTCCAGATTGAATTGGTAGTCACGCGGCTGATAATCTGATAGAGCCTTGAGCGCAATCACTGGAAAGTTGTAGTTGGCATCCATCTTCTCAGTCTTGTTCATTCCACCCCCACGCCCCATACCCATTCCCCAAGCCATAATCGGCATTCCACCTAGGCCGAAAGCGCCGGCAAGCAAGCCGCCCATTCCCGCGCGTCTACCCTCAAAAAGTCGTCTGCGTCCTCCGAAACCACCTGCCATCCCGCCGAATATTACGCCCATCAACGCGGCGGTCGTGGCAGTTTGTGCAATCTGTGCTGTCTCGTTTGCAGCAATGACGGTTGTTTGCGCAGAGACGCTCACGATCCAGTAGGGCACGTACGTCAGGCTCATTTCCTCCTGTTTTGACTCTTCATGGAGGTGTCTGTGTAGAAGGCCCTTGTCCATCATCGGCTTGATTATTGAATTCACTTGTTCAACGGTGCCAACCTCTAAGGTGAGCATTGTCTGCTTCTGTATGTTGGTCCACCCTTGGTTTCCAAGGGTGACTGCGGAGCCACAGTATTCGCAGGTTATGACCATCTCTCCAAACTTGGGTGAAATGGGTGCTCCGCAACTTGGACATTTCAAAGCCGTCACTCCTGAAGGAGCGATTACAGGCGAAGTAGGAGTCACAGACGACTTCGGCGCAGTCAATCCTGTATTTGCTCCGCATTTAGGACAGACCGCAGCATCGTCGGGAACTTGAGCTCCACAATTACGACAATACAATATCTACACCAAATTCCCAAACTCGCGCTCTCTCTCTTAAATGTTATCGCTGGCGATTCCGCTAAGTCTTCGAGTAATTGACTAACCTGTTATCGCGCGCTTCCAGACTGAGAAAGTAGGGCTGATAAAGTCATGTACCAATACTTTGCTCTGAGTATTCACTTGTCAGGATAGCCGTTGGGCCCTGTCTTTTCTTCTTCAGCCAAGGTCGGTATCACGTTGCTTGTCCCCGAGGGTGCTGGGATGACCATCAAAGTTTGAGTTCGAAGTATCCCCTTCACGTGATGGATTTTCCCAATAATTTTACCCATATTGTCCAAATCGGAAAACTGTGCCAAAACCACCGCGTCAAACCGTCCTGTCACCCCATAAACCTTCTTCACACCCTCAATCCTTAGCACGGCTTCCAGAACTTGCCATAGATGACCAGCTTCCGTGTTGACTAAGATTAAAGCCTCCAAATTGACCTCCTCCAGAGACTGTAGTCTGTTCTAACGCATAAATCCATTACTCAAGGAGCCAATCACGCATTAGCTCGATCCAACTACTCTCATCCTTCTAGCAACTTCAGAACCGCTTAGGACATGTTTACGAATCTCCCCTAGCAACATCATTACGCTGGGTAATTGTCGCGCGCACTATGCTAGCCTGGAGTAGAACTTTGAAAATTGATATAGTTAAACAGTCTAGATGCTCTCGGTGTGGAATAGTGAAGAGAATGGCAAAAGCCTACTTTGGGGCTTTTGTTCTGGCGATTTTGGCATCATCTGCCATTTTTCCATCCCTAGTTCGATCAGTAAACTACGTTCCTGGAGTCAAAGTTGGAGATTGGATAAAATACGGTGAATACAAGGTTACATGGAATGGAACCGGAGCTGAACCCTCGTATATCGCGGACGAAAAGAAAGTGGAATGGTTGAGAATAGATTTTGAAAATGTAAGCGGAACCATGGTCACGCTGAACGGGACTGTCCAATTGAACAATGGCACACAGACATCGCAAAACTTCAGCATAGACGTGACAGGCAACCCAAACATGTCTGGTGTTAATTTGCTGATTGCTTGCAACCTCGAGAGAGGAGATCATTTGACAAACCAGGGAAGTTCCCCAACGATAAATCAAACAACCACAGGAATTTACGCTGGGGCCAATAGAAACATCAATCTGGCTGAAATGTCATCGGTCCGCGGTAACCAAACGACAACGGCAAAAATCTGTTGGGATCAGAGCACCGGAGCCATGGTCGAAACACACTCAAATTCACCCGACTACTACAATGCAACTGCGGCTGCCCTGGGTGCATACATAGAACTTTCAATCAAAGCAACTGAGACTAACATGTGGTCACCAGATCTTCTTGGAAGCTTGTCTAACAACCTAATCTACATCGTTGCAGGCACAATCGTAATCATAGCTGTCATCGTAACTGCCATCTTTCTTAGAAGAAAGAAACAATCAACTCCTCCATCGCCTTCGCCAACAGAAGCTACACAAACATCAGCAGCAAATCTGCATGGCGACGCGTATAGTTTTTGTTTGTTTTGTTGATGCTTTCGTATACAACTTTTACGTTTAGTAAGCATTTCTTCCACCAGGCTTTTTTCCGGAGGACTGGGGAGTTATTTGAGGTTCATTTTTGAGCGAAAAACCACCCGAATACGGTTATGCCTGTAATGTTAAAGAGGCGACTAGGCTAGAAGCACAGGCCAAGGCGGTAGAAATGATACTCAAAAAAGAACCCGCGTTTCTAGGTTTGAAGCAAAGCGCGTGCTAAACAGTTAATGATTCCGCCTAAATGAAGAACTGCTTCAAAATGATTGGCATTCTAGGCTTTTGATTTCCGAAGTTTCTGTTCTTTCTTCTTCATTTCATTGTATAGGTATTCAAAATAATAATATATGGTTGGGTCGTTGAGTTGCTGTCTGGCTTTTGTCACCACTATTTTTGACTTTTCCCATGCTCTTGTAACGGAACCACCGAATAAATCTTCAACCATTCTGTTATCCAGAAGGCCTCTTTGTAGGAGAATACCTATCCCCTCAAAGAACAGACAGATTTTATTACCACCTTTGAGGAGCCCACCCTTCTCAAGTTCAAAAATGCTTTCGAAGTTCTCAATGTCGCTGACTGTTGCCTTTTCCATCTTTATCCAAGCATCCTGAAATTCGTCACTACTGAACGTAGTATACAGATGCATGACTAGGTCAGTCTGCCTAACTCTGTTCTGATTTCTTATGTCTAGAATATAGTAGATAACCCCTATGAACACACCCACTGCCGCCAAGACTGCCGAAATCTCCGTTACATCGACCATTCTGGGCATCAACTCCTTTTTTTCGTCGTTTTCCAGCTGAATTCACTCTTCCGACGGCTGATTGGGGTTCCAAATAAGCCTGTGGACCTTCCAATCAGATCGGGTATGTTTCCATATGCACATGAATTTCTCTTTAACTTCAAGCTTCTGCCCTTTCCAGTTAATTATGGCAGTGTCATTGGCTACCTCATAAAACATGTCGCCGTTTCCAGAGATCTCTATTGTGTCGAAGGTTTGATCCCTCAGTCCGTTTCGGATAGATGCCTCCCAAAACTTCTCTATTCGTTTTCTTCCAAAGATCATCTCGCAATTCAGTGGCAACAGAATGGCATCTTCTGTAAACTGTGCAGCCATGGCTGCAGCATCACCTTTACGCATTCCATCAACAAACCTGCGCTTCACTTTTTCGATGGTCTTGCGAGTCTCTTCAATCATCCTTCCAACTCACTTTTTCCTCTTGGGTCTATTTAGCTATAATTCTTTTCTCCAAAATCGAGAATTGGCTTATGGCGCGCGCTAAGATATGCTGATTTACTAGGCAAGTTTGAAAGCTTGTCCATCGACTGGCCGTTTTCGCGCGCGGTTGCAACGAAAGTTCTTATCAAGCTGAGATTATCGTCGAATGCAAAGAGCTTTCCAAACCGAAGGATTTCACGGTAAACTCGTAACTCGATGATCATGTCACCTCTGCGCGAGCCTTTGAAGTCTTCGTTTCTGAAGAAGGCGTCATCGTGGTTACTCTGATCCATGTTGCCCGCAACCATGTTCTTAGCGAATGGTCCAAGTCAACCCGTGCAAAAAGCCTCAAAAACGAGTATCTGCCGGCGCCTTTCTAGAACCGCGCATAACAAGTTCGACGCGATGGGAGCGCTCGCCGCATTCAATTGCATAGTAGCACTTGCAAGACCTAAGGGCACATCTGAACTTGAAATTTCGTAATCCCCATTATGCACTGCTAAATTCATGAGATTTAAGTTGCAATCCAAGACAAACGTGTCGCTTTCATCCTCAGATTTAGTGTTCATGTCAAACTTGCTGGTGAAGCTCATGTTGCTTTGAGGCGCGGCCACCACTTCGAATTCTAACCAAATAAGACTTCCAGCGCGAGGCCCCATTATGCAATCAGAACCTAGACAGCATTCACCAGCCGCTATGCTGCCGTTGCCTTGGCAACCTGTATCAATCAGCATTTCCGTGCATGAGTAGTGCCCGATGAAGTATTCGCTCGTTCCACCATATGTGAAGCCTGCACGATCACACTTAAGCTGAGTACGATTATAGAGGAGTCCGACTTGATACGCGTACATGTTTTGGGTCACGTTGAGCCACACGGTCACGTTAAACCTGTAGCCCACAGTTGCCGAGCCACCAGTGAGGGTCACGTTCGAAGGTTCCACCCACATTGCATTGGCAGACCATTGGTCACCACCGAAGTACGCCGTGTAAGTTCCTCCGCTAGAAAGCACTATCGTGGTCGATGCCGAACCCTGATCCCAAAGCCTGAACGAGTGACCGCTCGAGTCTAAACTTGGCACGGTAAAGTTGTGAGTTCCTGTGAGGCTTGTGAAAGTTTGAGGCGTGTCCAAACCAGTCGATGATCCATCCATCATGACAGGCACGCTTATGTCAGAACCCTCCGTATCACAATGGGCATTGATGGTAACATTGTATAGGTCAGGCGACAACGCCTCGACCGATACAAAGTTTGAAGTAACAACGGTGTTTGATGAGTCTGTGACTTCCAAGTAAACCTGATGAGAACCAGGAGTGTTTGGCGTGAACGTCCAATTTGAGTCCGTTCCGTCCAGCGCTGCTTCATAATCATTGTACCACTGGAAAGTGTATGGTGGAGTACCGCCCGTTACGTTCGATGCAAAAAGCTGAGATTGACCAACATACATAGTGACGGCGGCAGGGTTTACGGAAACAGACAGGTCCGAAGTCGAGAGTACCGCGTAGTCACCATCAATCACCTCAATCTGAACATTATTCAAATTAGAATCTAAAACAAGCGTCTGACTGGTGTTTATGTCAAACTTACTCATGATGTTCTCGTTGTTCCGGGGTACAATCAGAACTTCAAACTCGATCCATAACAGACTTCCAACATGGGGTCCCGAAATGCAGTCAGAATCCACGCAGGATTCGCCGGCCATTATGCTACCGTTGCCCATGCTCCGGTCAATCGCCATCTCTTCGCTGGAGAAGTGTCCCTCGAAGTAGATGCTTGTTCTGTCATCTGTGAAGCCTGCACGATCACACTTAAGCTGAGTACGATTATAGAGGAGCCCGACTTGGTACGAGAATATACTTTGGGTCATGTTAAGCCAGACTGTCACGTTAAACCTGTAGCCTACTGCTGTCGAGTCCTTTCGAAGGCTCACGGGCGAGGGTTCTACCCACATTACACCGGCATTGCCAGCCGACGAAACACTGCTAATGTTGCTTGCTCCCTCGTAAGTCTGACTGGGAGGCGATTTTGGAGGGGTAGGTGAATTCAACGTCTTACTACCATCGCCATTTGACCCTGACGATTCTGATGCTTGTCGGACAGGTGCGATTGGCCCAGCTACCCGCGTCCCAACACCGAATAGACCGCTCAAAAGCATCAAGAGCATAAAAGCAGAAAAAACCTTCATCATCAAATTCCACCTAAACTCGTACAAGATCGCTTGCATCTCATCTCATATTTAAGTTTTGGTCACAACTGAAAACCCGACAGCGCACACCATTTTTTTACAAATGTCCTCACATCATCTTTCAATTGAAACAATTGACCGCGCACATGCAATTCTTCATTGAAGCATACCACAACGCCGGAAACTCAAAACACCAGTGCAACCTACGGCTTCCAAAATCAACAAAGCGCGTCAGAGGAAGCATATACAGATTTTCTGTTAGGAAAACCCAAGAAAGAGAAAAAAAGAAAGAGGGAATTGAGTGTGGTTCACCAGAAAGTTATCAGTGCGCCCATGGGGGTCAGCGGGCCTGGGGGAATGCCTTGATAGACCGTGAAGTTTGTGGAGCCTAAGGGAATTGACACATAACCACCGATATTGGGGTATACATTAATGTTACCTGGTTGGAACACGACTGTTATGTCAGTGCTAAACGTTGGAAGCCACCAATCGTAGGCGATAGTTCCTTGGTAGCCAAAGTTTTTGGCCGCAAGGGAAACGCTTACAATATTTATTTTTCCCTGCGCATTTACATCCGCCATATAATTCCAACCAGGACTGCCCGGTGTAGAACCGAATGCCTTGGCGATCACTGCAATATCTTGTATGTTTACTTTTTGATCAGGCCAGTTTCGAAATGCGGTATTTTGTTGTGTTATACTGTAGGGTATCGTTGAGTTGCCGGTTTGGTCTCCAACCAACAGTGGCTGGCTAAAATTCATTTCGATTTTTAGACTAGTTGGCACTGGCGCTGTAGCTGTGGGAACGTAGAAGTAACCCGCTGTCGTCGTTTTCATGGTACATAACGGGTTTAGAGCGCCCGCGTTGCCAAAAGCATAAACATTGTGGTCGTCGGATCCAACGTAGACAATGCCATTCGCAATAGCTGGAGAGGAATAGACTGTTCCATTGGTCTGGTATTGCCATACAGAATTACCATTCATGGCGTTCAAAGCATATACATTATGGTCATAGGAGCCTACGAAGACCATGTTGTCCGCGATAGAAGGAGAGGATTCGATCATTCCCCCCGTGGTGTAGTTCCATTTTTTCGCGCCCGTTGCATTATCGAAGGCGTAAATGTTTTTGTCGTCTGATCCGCAGAAAACCATCCCGTAACCATAGGCAGGAGAAGAGAACCCGATGCCAGCGCCTGTAGTGTATCCCCAAACGGGATTAGTGGCAGTTTGCAAGGCTAAATTCAGAGCGTACACATTCGAGTCCTCCGAACCCACGAAGGCAAGTTGGCCAATGCCAGGCACTAGGCCCACGGCGGGAGAAGAAGGCACTGCGGCGCCTGTGAAATAACTGTTCCAGTAGTTCCCCGTATCCCAAACCAACGAGTATACAATGCCGTTGTCTGAACCAACGTAAACCCAGTTGTCGTAAAAGGCTGGAGAAGAAGGCACTGGACTCCCTGATGTTGTTGTGTAGATCCATACAAGTGATCCGCTATTTGTAGCGTTCAAAGCATAGACGTTTCCATTATGGTCTCCGACGTAAAGCATCGTGCCGTCAACGGTGTCGACGACGACGGGAGAAGAACCTATAGGATTGCCGGGTCCTATCGAGTAGCTCCATATTTTTTTGCCCGTTGTGGCATTCAATGCATAAACGTTTCCGTCGATTGAGCCCACATAGACGACGCCGTCAACAACGGCTGGAGAAGAATTTATGCCGGCGCCCGTAGTGTAGTTCCATATTAGTTGACCTGTCATAGCGTCTAGCGCATAAAGGTTATCGTCACTTGAGCCCACATAGACGACGCCGTCAACAACGGCTGGGGAGGAGTCTACCTGGCCATTTGTTGTGTAGATCCAGAGAGTTTGGTTCGTCGTTGGAGCTGTTGAGTTTGAGTATCCGGAATGTGCTGAGTCATGGTGGAACATCGTCCACCAGTCAACAGGATCATTGGCAGGTTGTGCTGCAGAAAGAATCTGCACTCGTTGTGGTTGCGCCATTACAACACAGGTCAGCATTGCAAGACTCAGAATTGCTACTATTACGATTGATTTGTTCATTTTTCCTTTCTCCTTTCTTTTCTTTAACAATTCAGGAAAACAATCGACAAGGTCACGTACAGATTATCCTTCAGAATTCATGAGTGACCTAAGCTCTGTTTTCCTTAGAACGCTGTTAGTGCTGGACTGCTTTTAACTTTTGTGAAACTTTGTTTCACTCTCAGAGAACGCGCGCTTTTGGCTCGCTGCAACGACTGTTTACTCGATTCAGATATGCTCTATTAATGATCTTTCCTCGTCCTTTCCCTTCCCCTTATCGTCGAGATATGCATGCCTGACGCCAGCGCAACAAACAGCTTCCAGATCCAGCATTTACTACTGGGCGGCGTTAACGGTGACGGCAGAGTTGACATAAGGGACATTTCTATCGTGGCTAAACACTTCGGAGTGCAAACCAACCCATGGCCCATCTTTTTGTCTTTCGCGTTTTCTAGGCTTTGAATTAGGGGAAGCACCGCGCGCTATCGTCGGTCATGACGGCGCGTTACAAAAAAGTATTCTGAGACCAAATCGTGGAAATCGAAGAACTTAAAATGCTGGACATTTCTGGAGAGATCCTAAGAGAATACGCTGTTAGAAAAAACTTATTTCGTCAATTGTCACAATTGAGTGAACGGAGAAAGCCTTATGTCGTTTGTGTCAGGGAGAAAACTGGGTTTTTTCGGCAGTTTAATACAAGTTGTTCTTCCAATTATAGCGGTCATGGTTGTCGTGATTTACGTTTTGTCCGTCATAGGAAACTATGTCCCTTCAATGGGATCGACACCTTCAGTCCCAGACTTTTCTTCACTATTCGCTGGACTTATTATTCCAATCATTATTCCAATCGGGATCGTGACTTTCATCGGATTTGTCCTGTTCATCATAGCCATGCATCGTCTATCACAATACTACACCGAACGAGGCATCTTTAACAATGCCCTCATCGGCTTCATCATAAGCCTAGTAGGCCCAGTAATAGGGCTAACAGCACTAGCCTTAGAATACAATTCCTTGATCTCTACTCTCCAAAATCTTTCACAAACAGGCAGCGGCACGATGAACCCTCTTTTCCCCACACAGCTTGGTCAAGCACTCACAGCTGCATATTATGTCGGTCTTGTCTTTGGAATTCTAACCGCAATATTCTATATGCTGGCATTCAACAAGCTGGCAGACGCTTCAGGCAACAGCACCTTCAGAACCGCAGGAATACTATACTTAATCGGTGCAGTATTAACAATCGCAGTAATCGGAGGCTTGCTCGTCTGGATAGCTTGGATTCTCGCAGCAATCGCGTTCAACTCACTTAAACCAAAACAAGCCCCAATTTAAGCGCGCGATATACATCAATATTGAGCTGGCCCTGCTTCAATCGACTAGCGACGAGTTCAAAATCAGAGTTGTCAAAGAGCCCGAAGAAGTCAAACGCTTGATTGAAGTGGGACTCGACTACGTATGACAAAAAGACAAATTAATATCCATGAGGAAACGCAAATGAGTGACGCAGACCCATCGAGTGGCCGGAGTCATCCGAAAAGCAACCGAAGCTATACAAAAAGAGGCTAAGGAGTTACGCAAAAAGTGGCCGAGGTGAGGTAGCTGGTAGCCTATAGGCCTGTGGAGCCTATCGCCCGGGTTCAAATCCCGGCCCCGGCCCTCACAGTCAAGCACCGAGATTTTTTCACCCTTTCTGATTTCGCGTCGCTCAGGGGGCCTATCGCCTCTTCACACTATTTTCGGAAACCTTCCTGATGTTCAAGCCCACGTTATGAGTTGTTTCTAAGACTTGCACATCAATATACAGGCACATAGACACTTTACCGCCCATGGTGCCACATCAATCCACATGATACGATGCGCTGACTGGCTATTTTTAGCCCCCTAAAGGAAGAGCCAGACCAGCGAACCATCAGAACGCGTGTAGCACCAAAAACTACGATCAAAAGGAACCAGAAACAATTTATCTTTTAGTAATTGCGGGAAGTTTATCCTTCTCAATTAACTGAGAATTGCGCACTATTCACCACAATCGTACTTAACGTTTCTTTCCAGTTATTATTAAGAGGACGCGTGACCACCGCCACTGTTGCTGCTGCAACTCAACAGTTAACCCTGCCTGCGTAAACATTTCACGTATTCTGGCTGGACTGTTATACCTAAAATGCCTGACAAACAGCGACAGCCAACGCGGAATGACAATGTCTGCCAACAGAAACCTCCCTTGCGGCCGCAATACACGAGCAACCTCGCTTATGCCCTTTGCTTGATCTGCCCAATGGTGAAACGAAAGAGTGCTAAGAGCAAGGTCAACCGACTTGTCAGGCAGAGGCAAAGCTTCAGCCATCGCAACATGAAACTCTGCCTCTGGAAGAAGCATTGCTGCCTGATGTATCATCTTTTCAGCCGCGTCAACACCTACCAGATGGGCTTTGGGATATTGCTGCTTGGCTTTTCTCAGCAACCTTCCTGTTCCACAACCAACATCCATAACTACTTCTGGACTGGCTTGGTCTCTGGCTAAACTCAGAACCCTCCTTTGAACCCTGTCAAAGAAATAGCCTTGACTGCGTGCATCCTCGTACGATGCAGTCCTCGTGTTAAAATGCTCAACATCAGCGTCAGCGTGTTCTGTCCCCATGCCCTTCTTCCTTCGAAGGTTATGAAGGCGCCTACTTTGTTAAGTCTATTGGACTATTCAACCAAAAAGAAAGACAAGGTTTTGATCAAGACTTCAAGCTAGTGGTACTTGATCTTAAACATCACGATAATCAAAGCTTGAACAAAAGTTAAGAAATTCGCGATGATGATGGGCAAATCATCGATCACCAAGCCATACACAAACCACAGCAAGACTCCGGCACAGAATATCGAGAACATCCCCAGTGAAATGTCCCGCGTCGACTTGGTTCTCCAAACCTTCAACAACTGAGGAAAAAAGGCAATCACGGTAAGCGTCCCGGCAGACAAACCGAGCACAGTCACGAAATCCACGATTAACCCCCACCGAACTCTGCAGACGATCCTATTTAGAATTTGCCATCCTTGAAAGAATAGGGAAAACTCAGCAAAGAAACTGAGAGGCCACCGCAGGGGTCAAGAAAATCTCATCAGAAACGAGAACAACACGACTAGAGCCGCAAGTATCCTGAGACCGCATAGCAACGTGCTTCAACGTACAAGGCAAGGAGGACTTCAGGCACAAAGCAAAAACCGACCTAGAGAGGGGTAGACCACATGTCCGTCTGCACAAACATCCCAAAAACACATTTCAAGTATCATAGGAGATAGTTATAGAACAATCTTCCATTCTGGTTTCTTCGCCTATGGAATCTTTCACCATGCTGCTAAGCTCGCGTATTAATAAGGAAAGTGAAAAGATAGAGAAGTGAAAAAGCATGGACAGATCACTGATTCTTCTGGCGCTCGTAACCGCATTTTACTCATTATCGAGCACAGCCACCGGGATTTTTCTGCCAAATTACTATCTGCAGATCGGTCTTGGCATTCATCAGATAATAATCCTAATAGCATCGATGCTTCTGGTTCTCGGTCTTATTCCAATCCTAACACTGAAATTTCTTCCGCAGATTTTCGAAAAGCTCCTGATCCTAGGCATACTTCTTAACGCGGTTTTCTACGTGCTGCTCGCCACAGTAAAGGAGCCGCTCATACTCGGAATAGTGTATGGTTTGTCCCTTGCAACGTATTGGCCCGCATTCAACCTGCTGCTCTTCAGACTGACAGACATAAAAAAGAGGGGCCTAATCGTTAGCCTGCTTTATGTGACAGTACCCGCTTTTGCAAGCATAATCGGCCCGTTTCTCGGCGGTTCATTCATACACTTCCTCGGTTTCCACTCTCTGTTCATTTTTGGAATTGTCCTCCTATCCCTTGCTTCAGCGTTTTCGCTCAAAATCAGATACGCACCCACAACACGAAAATTCAACATACCGAAAAGCCACCTGCTGCTTCTCTTCGCAGTGATAATCCTAATATCAGGTTTCACCGAAACAAGCTGGATTGCTTATCCACTATTCCTTCACAACCTCACCGGAGGATTCTTCGCAATGGGGATTCTGGCTTCGCTCCTTTCAGCAATTTTCGCGATAATATCATTGATCGCAGGCAGAATCTCCCAAGTGGAAAAACACAGGATCAGCTTTGCCTTTCTCGGAATGCTGATGACATCAATCTGGCTCATTTCCCTAGCATCTGTCCACAACGTTTTTCAACTGCTTGGAATTTCAATATTCTCCGGCCTATCAAGCGCGTTCGGATTCTCGTTGCTCTCCCTGTATGGAGACTTCTTCAAACGCGAGCAACACGCAACGTTGGTCGCGCTCTGGGAGACGTTCCTCATGTGCGGCAGGCTGGCAAATCTCATCCCCGTAAGTCTATTCATAACAAGTTACAATTTCAAGGAATACTTTTCCTTCGTCGGCCTAGCATCGCTTTTGTCCATAATCCCGTTTTCGGTGCTCATGTGGCTACACTCGAAAGGGAAAATCAATGTCGATGCAGCGCAGAAATAGCGTATCGCCTGCTCTACATCGCACCCGCAAAAGTGAACGCTTATTGGAGGAAAATACAGCGCGAAGCCTCCGTCCCGTGAAAATTTGCCATTTCGAAAAGAACTCGGATCCCGACAAAGAATATGAAGACTCAGAATAGGCACCGAAAAAACTGATAGGAAGCTACCATCGGACGGGCCTGAGCTTCTGGCGCCTTGCAGTTGCAGTGAAACACTCTTCAACCATCAGATCAAGCAGGACTTCAAGCCACAGAGCAAAGAAAAGGCTCGAACGAGCACAAAATATGTTCGGATGTACAAACATCCCAAAATACAGATGAAACCCGAACAAGCCCACATAGGCCAGAAATATGTTCGGATGTTCAAACATCCCAACTTGCAGATAAACCCATGCACAAAAACCTAGCCTAGTAAGGGGTAGGTGTATGTTCGGATGTACAACATCCCAAAATACAGATAAACCCTCAAGCCGACAACCGACCGATGATAGGGGGTAGGCACATGTTCGGATGCACAACATCCCAAGACCGCAGCCTCGACTCTTGACTCAGCGACTGCAACAGCACACCCGCAAGTCCATAGTCAAAACCTGAAAACATACGACAATCGTCAATCTCTAATGGTGCAGCGGGCCGGATTTGAACCGGCGAACCCCTACGGGAAAGGATGGCTCATAGAGGCTCTCGGATCACGAAGCCCGATCTTGAGTCCTTCGCCTTTGACCTAGCTCGGCGACCGCTGCACCCGACAACAAACTCTTCAATCTCTACTATTAATCGTTTCCCAAGGCTCCACAACGATACACCCCCACAAAAAGAGAAGAGCATCCGCTCCTCTTTGCAAGCCACAAAGGCATTACGCATGGCCCGACTCAACGCCCATTGTCAAAACAGGAACTGCAATTTCACACTGCATCATTTACAATGATCAATTCATTCTCAACCTCTTGAAAAACCACACGAAAAAATGAGGCCTAAGACATGCGCAGCCAACCCCCTATGCTGAGACAAACGACAGAAGTCCCATAAACTTCCTTCCACAAGGTCTCATCCTCATCTTGGCTCCTCCGCCACGTAAAATCCCATCGAGCGATTACCAACCCACAAACAAGGCGTCAATGCCCCAACTAGAGCCCAAACCAATACAAAAAAGTTTATTAGACAGCTCCATAGTGTACGTGTCTAGCTCTTAGTATTGGCCATCATTTTTCATCAGGAGGAAATCAAGAATTTGAAAGCCCCTACGTCAAAGAGTGTTACTCCAATGTCTCCAAACACAAACTCATCGGGAGCGGTCTGAGATAACCGAAATATCAAAAGATGAAACGCACACTTTGCTGAAAGCCTTCTTCAAAGACAAAGGACTCGTCCGTCAACACTTAGACTCATTCAACGAATTCATAGACCACGGACTGCAAGAAGTCGTCGACGAAGCAGGCGAAATCCCCATAGAAGTTCCAGAAAGCCCCTACAAAGTAAAACTCGGCCAGATATGGATAATCGACCCTCAAACGAGGATAACTGGCCCATACGTGACCGAAGTCGACGGTACAAAACACGAGATCTACCCCATGGAGGCAAGACTCAGAAACCTCAGTTACGCCGCGCCTATAGCGCTCGAAATGACCCCAGTCATCGACGGCAGAGAACAAGACACAGAACTCGTATTCATAGGAAACATACCCGTCATGTTGAAATCCAAACTCTGCTTCCTTTCTCAGCTCTCAAGAGAAGAACTCATAACCTCAGGAGAGGATCCAGACGACCCAGGCGGCTACTTCGTCGTCAACGGTTCCGAACGTGTAATCGTGGCGATGGAAGACTTGGCTCCCAACCGAGTAATAATCGACATGGATGACAAAGGAGCCAGCCCCATATACCAATCAAAAATATTCTCCACAACGGTAGGCTTCAGAGCCAGAATCGAACTGAAACTCAAACCAGACGGCGCCATATACGTCTCGATACCAGGCGTTCCCACAGAAGTTCCATTCGTGGTTCTAATGCGCGCCTTAGGACTCGAATCAGACAAGGAAATAGCTGAAGCCGTGTCCCTGGAAAAGGAATTGCAGGCCGAGCTGGACTCGTCTTTTGAAAAGGCCTTGGGAGTGGACACGCAAAAAGACGCTGTTCTTTTCATCGGAAACCGAGTAGCTCACGGCCAAGTGGAAGAATATAGAATGCAAAAAGCTGAAACCGCGATAGACAAGAACTTCTTACCACACATAGGCAGAACGGCTCAGAACCGAAAGGACAAGGCAATGTTTCTCGGGGAAATGGCCAGCAAGGCAATAGAACTTAAACTTGACAGGAGAACTCAAGATGACAAGGATCATTTCAAAAATAAGCGTCTCAGGCTTGGCGGTCCACTTCTTGCAGATCTCTTCAGAGTTGCCTTTAGAAATCTGACCAGGGACGTGAAGTATCAGCTCGAGCGCATCGGCGTGAAGGGATCGATCATAACTGTATCCGCTGCAGTTAGGCCTGGAATAATAACCGAGAGATTTCAACATTCACTTGCAACTGGGAACTGGGGGAGAGGAAGAGTCGGAATAACCCAACTTCTGGATCGGACAAACCACATCTCAACATTAAGCCATCTCCGCAGACTGCAATCACCATTAAGCAGAAGTCAACCCAACTTCGAAGCAAGAGATCTTCACGCAACCCATTGGGGTCGACTTTGCCCCAACGAGACTCCAGAGGGCTCAAACTGCGGCCTGGTCAAGAACCTGTCATTATCTGCCTGCATTTCGGTAGGAGTTAATCCTGAAAGAATAAAGCAAACGCTCACTAGCATGGGCGTGACACCGGTATATGAAGCCGATGAACAGCTGAAACTTTCTGGAGCAAAAGTCTTCCTTGACGGAAGCATCATGGGATATTGCAACACCGCAGAACAGCTTGCACGTGAATTTAGAGAAAAACGCAGAGCTGGAGAAATCTCAACCGAAGTCAACATAGCATACTTTTCGAAAATCCACGGAAGGAGAGATGAGCTGTACGTCAACTGTGACGAAGGAAGAGTCAGACGACCACTCATAATCATCGAAAGAGGAGTCCCTAAGCTTCAACAGGAACACGTTGAAAGAATAACTACGACCGAATGGTCATGGGAAGACCTCGTCAAGAACGGTATCGTTGAATACCTAGACGCTGAAGAAGAAGAGAATGCGTACATAGCACTGAACCCAGAAGAAATCAAAGAAGATCACACACACTTGGAAATTGCCACTTACACTATCCTCGGAATCTGCGCTTCAACGATACCTTACGCTGAACACAACCAATCACCAAGGAACTCCTATCAAGCAGCAATGGCAAAGCAGGCATTAGGAGTGTATTCGACTAATTTCCAACAGCGCGTGGATTCTAGATCACACATCCTTCATTACCCTCAAGTACCCCTCGTGGAAACCGCCGTCATGGATACCATGGGTTACAAACTTCGCCCATCTGGACAAAACTGTCTGGTGGCAGTCTTGTCCTTTGAAGGATACAATATGGAAGACGCATTGATTTTCAACAAAGCTTCAATAGAAAGAGGTTTGGGACGCTCCACGTTCTTCAGGATATACGAAGCAGAGTGCCGCCAATACTTGGGTGGACTAAAGGACAAGTTTACGTTGCCCGAACCTGGAACAAGAGGTTTCAGAGGAGAACAGTACTACCGACTGCTCGAACCCGATGGAATAATAGGATTGGAGTCAGGAGTCTCAGGAGGCGACGTCCTTATCGGAAGAATAAGCCCACCCAGATTTCTCGAAGAATACAAAGAATTTGAAGTAAAAGGACCATCAATGAGGGACACGTCAGTGGACATGCGACCCTCAGAAACAGGCGTGGTTGATGCAATCTTCATAACTCAATCTGGGGAGGGAAGCAAACTCGTGAAAGCCAGAGTTCGGGACCAACGGATCCCCGAATTGGGTGACAAGTTCGCCTCACGCCACGGACAGAAAGGAGTGATAGGCCTGATCGCGCCCCAAGAGGATTTACCCTTCACTGAGGACGGAATAGTCCCCGACATAATAATAAACCCACATGCCATCCCGTCAAGAATGACGATTGGACAATTCATCGAGTCGCTAGCTGGAAAAGCTGCCTCAGTCAGAGGAAAACCCGTCGATGGGACACCATTTTCAAACGAGAGCTCCGGCGAGATTAGAAAGTCACTGGTCAACCTTGGCTTCAGCCACACTGGCGCAGAAGTATTCTACAATGGTGTAACCGGTGAAAAATTCGTCGCTGATATTTACATCGGAGTCGTCTATTACCAGAAACTGCATCACATGGTTGCCGATAAGATACACGCCAGGGCGCGCGGCCAAGTCCAGATGCTGACGAGACAGCCAACAGAAGGAAGAGCAAGAGGTGGTGGCTTAAGATTCGGTGAGATGGAGCGAGACTGCCTGATAGGTCACGGGGCCGCGATGCTCCTCAGAGACAGACTGTTGGAAGAATCAGATAAGTACACGCTTTACATCTGTGAAACATGTGGACAAATAGCCTACTATGACATGAAACAGAGAAAATACATGTGCAAGCTGTGCGAAGATAAATGCAAGATTTCGCCAGCAATAGTCTCTTACGCGTTCAAACTGCTGCTCCAAGAGCTTGTGAGCCTTTGCGTGTCGCCGAAATTGAAGCTTAAGGAGAAGGCTTGATATGTCAACTGAGGAAATTATTCACAAAGTCGTTGACTCGATCCATTTCGGACTTTTCTCGCCTCAGGATCTGCGAAAGATCTCAGTAGTGGAGATCCAGACTCCCGACACTTATGACGAGGACGGTGCCCCAATCACTGCGGGGCTGATGGATGGCAGGCTCGGAACACTTGAACCGAGGCAACGCTGCAAAACATGTGGAAACACTGCAATTAGATGTCCAGGCCATTTTGGCCACATAGAGCTTGCTGTTCCAATAGTACATATCGAGTTCACCAAAATCATATACGACCTTCTGAGAGCGACATGCAGGAATTGCGGCCGCATAATGCTACCAGACGAGACCGCCAAAAAAATTCGTGTCAGAATTGACAAGACGCGCGAGCTTCTAGGTCTTGTTCCCGATGATGTCTACAAAGTCATCTTCCAAGAGACAAAAACTAAACAATGCCCCCATTGCGGAGCCATGCAGTATAAAATAACTTTTGAAAAACCAACAAAATTCAGCGAGCAAATCCCCGAAAGCGGTTCGGAACCTCTGACCTCAAGCATGATACGCGAAAGATTGGGTCGCATATCTGATGAGGATTTGGAACTGTTAGGGTTCAACCCTAACACAGCTCGACCTGAATGGATGGTCTTGCAGGTTCTGCCAGTGCCACCAGTCTACGTTCGTCCCTCGATAACTCTTGAATCAGGCATTCGTTCCGAGGATGACCTTACTCATAAACTCGTGGACATAATCCGCATCAATCAGAGGCTCAAAGAGAACATGGATGCAGGGGCCCCAACGCTCATAATTCAGGACTTGTCTGAGCTTCTGCAATACCATGTGACAACATACTTCAACAATGAAGCTTCAGGAATACCGCCAGCCAGACACAGATCCGGAAGGGCACTGAAAACACTTTCGCAAAGACTGAAAGGAAAAGAGGGCAGATTCAGAAGCAATCTTTCGGGAAAGAGAGTAGACTTTTCTGCTCGTACCGTCGTCTCTCCAGACCCAAACCTAGACATAAACGAGGTAGGAGTTCCGCTTGAGATCGCGATAAGGTTGTCTGTCCCAGAAAAAGTCACGGAATGGAACCTAGAAGAAGTACGAAACTTGGTGAAGAATGGACCAGAGCAGTATCCAGGAGCTCTTTACATCATTAGACCTGACGGAAAACGCATAAGACTTGAATTTGTAGTCGACAGGGAGAAGATTGCAGAAGCAGTTGAACCAGGATTCATCGTGGAAAGGCACTTGAAGAACGGGGACATAGCGATATTCAACAGGCAACCATCACTCCACCGAATGTCCATAATGGCCCATTACGTCAGGGTTCTACCTTACAAAACGTTTCGCTTACACCTGTGCGTTTGTCCGCCATACAACGCAGACTTCGATGGAGACGAGATGAACCTTCACATACCTCAAAGTGAAGAGGCACGCACTGAGGCACTTCTGCTAATGCAAGTGCAAGATCAAATCCTGTCGCCGAGATTTGGCGGGCCCATAATAGGAGCAATCAGGGACTTCATAACCTCTGCTTATCTTTTCACGAGAAAAAGCAACTATCTGACATCGAATGAGGTGAATAGACTGTTGCTTGGAGCTGGATATACTGGTCCAGTGCCCAAGCCCAAGATAAAAGAGCCCATGCCTTTGTGGACAGGAAAACAGATCTTCAGTCTCTTCTTGCCGAAAGATATGAACTACGTTTTGAAGGCAAGCATTTGTCAGGGTTGTGTCAAATGTGAAGAAGCAGATTGTAAGTACGATGCTTACGTGGTCGTTAAGGACGGTGAACTTGTCAGCGGTGTCATAGATAGGCGTTCAATAGGTGCAGAGCAGTCTGAGAGTCTTTTGCACAGAATAATCAAAGATTATGGAACTCATGCAGGCAGGGAGTTTCTGAACAAAATAACCCACATGTTGAAGCTCTTCATAACTATGCGCGGCTTCACTTATTCATATGAACAACTTGTTCTCTCGCCCAAAGCTGAAGAGAGAATAGGAAAAACCATGGACAGAATTGAAAAGAAAATATTGGAACTTATAGAAAGTTACAACAAGGGTTCTCTTCCGAGGCTTCCAGGGCAGACTCTTGAAGATTCATTTGAAATATACGTTATGAACGAGTTGGCAAAAGCAAGGGACGAATCTGGAAAAATAGCCGATGAAGACTTTACGCTTGAAAATGCGGGCATCGTAATGACGAGGACAGGCGCCAGAGGTTCGAGCCTAAACATTGGTCAAATCAGCGCATGCGTAGGACAGCAGTCAGTTCGTGGAAAAAGAATACTTAGAGGATATCTCGGTCGGGCTTTACCTCACTTTAGGTCAGGTGACGCAACCCCCAAGGCAAGGGGATTCGTCTATTCTTCGTATACAAAGGGATTAGACGTTATAGAATTCTTCTTCCACTCGATGGGCGGCAGAGAAGGATTGGTAGACACGGCTGTTAGGACCCAACAGAGTGGCTACATGCAGAGAAGGCTGATCAACGCTCTTGAGCATATACGCTTGGAGTATGACGGAACAGTAAGGAATTCAGCGGGGGATATAATTCAATTCCAATATGGAGAGGATGGCGTTGACCCAGCAAAGAGTGACCACGGAAAAGCTGTTAACGTAGGTCGACTCGTAGATCAGCTTAAGATATCTCGAGAAAGAGGCAAACCTTCATCGCCTGAACATATTCGAATTCAATTGAAAGAGGCTGCAAACCAGCTTATTCCTATTCTGAGCAGCGAACTCAAAGAGAACCTGACTAAAGCGGATTTGAGCACTGCAGGGGTGAACAAGGCCATCAACCTTACCATGGAGCACTATAAGCATGCGCTGATGGAACCGGGGGAAGCAGTTGGAATAGTTGCGGCCCAATCCATAGGTGAACCTGGCACGCAGATGACTCTCAGGACTTTCCACTATGCGGGTGTGAGAGAGCAGAACGTAACACTGGGGTTGCCGAGACTGATCGAGATTGTCGACGCCAGAAGGATACCGTCGACGCCCATAATGACAATTTACTTGGATGAAGAGCATAGGAAAAGCAGAGAAGCAGCAGTTGCGCTTGCGCGAACGATAATCTTCACGACGCTCGAGAACTTGACGCAGGCAATCTATGCAGATCCTTTGCATGAGGATATAATAGTTGAGCTCAACAGGACTATGATGGAAGACAGAGACGTAACCTTAGAACATCTGAAGGAAGCTTTGGAGACACAGAACTGCACTATCAAGACTAGGGGCAACAATATTCACGTTAAACCTAAGAGAGCTGATGCACTGAGGAAGATGCTAATAAAGATTCCAGCTCTTCACGTCAAAGGCGTGGCTGGCATCAAACGCGTACTGGTCACTGAGGAGCATGGAGAATGGGTGATAAGAACGGACGGTTCGAACCTTCCCAAAGTTTTAGAGATTCGAGGAGTGGACACTTCCAGAACCACGACCAATAATGTCCATGAAATCGCAAAAACCCTCGGGATAGAAGCTGCAAGAAATGCGCTGACCCATGAAGCAAAAGGAGTCTTGGAAGATCAAGGTCTCGACGTTGACGTTCGCCACGTGATGCTCGTCTCAGACATGATGACTTCAACAGGCGAAGTGCAGCAAATAGGCCGACACGGCATCAGCGGCAAGAAGTCAAGCGTTCTTGCGAGAGCTGCGTTCGAGATAACCGTGCCCAATATCGTCGATGCTGCGGTGAAAGGGGAGAGTGATCCGCTTGCAGGTGTAACCGAAAACGTAATAGTAGGGCAATCGATTCCAATAGGTACAGGACTAGTCGAGCTCTACATGTCAACCTTCGATCAGAAAGGAGAGAAAAAGAAGTGATAGATATAGACAAGGCTATCGCCACAGCAGTAAAAACTGGAAAGGTAACTTTCGGCGTCGATTCTGTTGCACAGAATGCTAAGACAGCGAAAACAAAGATGATTATTATAGCCGCAAACTGCCCCAAAACCATACGTGAAAACATAGAATATTACAGCAAACTCTCAAGCATCCCATGCATGACTTACAAAGGATCAGCCCTCGACTTGGCCGCCGTTTGTGGCAAACCATTCACTGTTTCAGCATTGAGTATAAGAGAATCAGGCGATTCTGAGATCCTCAAGCTTACAGAAGTCCCAGAACCAGACGAGTCTGCTGGAGGAAACGAATGACAAGCGGAATCAAGTTCACGAGCAATGAAATGCGATATATCGCCCTTTTTGAAAGCATAACGAACGCCAGTGCCAAAGATTGCATAGTTGACGAGGAGCAAGGACGTGTCATTTTCATCATAAACGAAGGGCAAATAGGCGTGGCAATAGGTAGGGGTGGCAGAAACATTCACACGCTGGAGAGAATGACCGGAAAGAAACACGAAATAATAGAGTACTCTGAGGACCCTGTGAGATTTATCAAAAATGCATTGAAACCAGCGCTCGTTCAGGAGGTTCGAGTAACTGAGCGGCCCGACGGAAAAAAAACGGCTGTCGTAGCCGTCAACCCGAAAGACAAAGGCGTAGCCATAGGAAAAAACGGAAAGAACGCGGAACGCCTGAGGTTTTTGGCAAAAAGATATTTCCAAATTCAGAACGTAAGCATAACCTGATCCTAAGGAGGAACACAGTTTGAAAAAAAAGGTTCTCGCTTTCAGTTGTCTCGCACTATTGTTTGCATTGGTAAATGAGGTTCATGCCTCTGTCGGATCTGACGCAGATAAATTTTTGGGTAACCCTCTGCTGATTCTCGTTGCACTGATTGTCGCAGACATCGTAGCATTCGCATATCACAAGCTCAGGAAATAGCTACGCGTTGGATCGGCTGTCGCTACAATCGCTATAAACGCATTTATTGAATGTTTGAATGTATCCGTCTTTGATTATCGTCACTTTGCCAAGACAAGGTCGATTAATGCTTTTTGGTCTACTTCTGCCCGCGTTCTCCAGTCCAAGTACAGCTGTTCGTTTTCGTCTTGGGTTAAATACCCGTAACGAATGTAGCGGTCAATATTCACGCCAACTTTCCATCCTGGGAGTTTATCGCGTAACATGTCTTCGATTTCCTTTCGCGGGGATTTCCCTCTGTTAGAGATGATGTATGATATTGTTATTGCTAATCCAGCCAAGTCATCTATTCTCCATCCAACCATCTTTGCTTCTGTGGGGGTGATTCCCCCTTTCAAGGTTATGAAGTACCTGGCTTTGTCCAACTGTTCTGAGCTTGGCTTCTCGATCTCCTTTTGCTCTTCAAAGACGGTTTTTACTTGTAGGTCGATCGCCTTCAGATGATCATTCAGAAGTTTCAGGACATTCGGATAGTCTGCTCCGAGCGCCTTTCGCAATTCCCAACCTTTTACACCTGGCTTCAGGTGTCTCTTGTAGAAGAGAAGGTGGGTCGCCCTCTTGAGCTTGTTGGAGTATATTGCTTTTCTCTTGCTCAAGGAGACGTTTCCCTCTTCCATTTTTTCCATTCTTCAACTGAGACTGAAATTGGGATGGAAACAAGTTGGCTCTTTCCAATCTTGGTTTCGGGGTCTTCACGGGGTTTTATGAAGATTTCCTCTTCCAACGAATGAATTTCTAATGTTGCGTATCCATATGTTACGAGGAAGCTCGTCATGAAAGCTCTTTGGACAGTCTCTTCATAGGTTTCTCTGCCAATGAAACTCCAGTATGGGATCTTGCTATTTTGACCTATAGACTGAGCGCAGCGTTTGAGTTCATGCCAAAAATCGGTCAACTCTTCCGAGAAGGCTTTGTCCTGCAATATCTTTTCTCTTAGGAGTTCCTCCCTTGAAGCGGATCCCATTTGGACTTCCCCTGGTGGCTTTTCCTTCCACCTTTCCTTAATAGGCAACAGATTTATCCAGTACGCGGTCGCTTCTGCTAAGCTCTGTATTGAAACCTGTTCCAACTCGATTATCGGATGCCAAGACTCAAGGAACGTTTCGATAATTTCCTCTTTTGAAAGACTTCTAAGCTTTTCTTCAAGAAGAAACGGATCTGTGTAAAGCGAGGTTGAACGATGCTTAACCCATTCGCCTTGAAGTTTAATAACCGAGGCCAAATGATGTATTGTCTCAGCATCTAGACACAGATCTTCGGCGATTGTCCAATTCGGGAAATACTCCTTAATTGTGCCTATGTTCTCTTTTACGTCTATCAAAAAAGGGTCAAGTGAACGCCCTTCAACAGATCTGCACGTTTCAATTATGTGTCCTAGTTTCTCTCTGCCTGTCTTCTCTCTTTCCTTTTTCGACTGCACTAGGCAACCTCTCGGACTATCGATTTTCCTTCGACGTTTTGCACAGTAATTATGTTCACTTCTTCTTTTGCGAAGGTTATCTGGCTTGGTGTTATGACCACGTATTGAGCGTTTCCGTCAGTCACCGTTGAAATTAGCATTTTCGCGATGAGTTCACGGTTCTTGGGGTCCATGTGAATGTCATATTCGTCAACCGCTCGGAATGGTGAACGAACGTGTTGCTGCAAAGCCAGCAGAAAACTCATCGTCGCGGTGGTTCTTTCGCCTCCACTTTGAGTGTAAGCGTCGAGCGCAACCGGTTTGCCACCTTTGAAGCCCACGAGAATCTCAAGTCCTGCAGATTCGATATCATGCTCATTGATAAGTCTGACTTCCCCTAAAGCTTGGGTTTGCGCCAAGATCTTTTGGTATTCCAAGTTTGCACGATCTAGAAGACTTTGGATTACTGTTCGCCAGGCCTGCATACGTGTTTTAACTTCATCTAAGGTTTTCTCGCGGTTTTCAGCTACTAGTTGAGCTTTTTCCTTTAGTTCGAGATACAGTTTGGAATAGTTTTCATACATTTTTTCGATGTCCTCGGAGACATCGGCGAGGGCAGCCAAATGTCCCTCTGTGACTCGGATTTCGTCGAGGATTTCGCCTGCCTCTTTCAAAACCGCAATTCTAGGTCCACTCTGCTCTGCCTTTTCAATAGCTTCTGCGAGATGCCTTCTTGATTCATTCAAGTCACTTTCTAGCGATTCCACGTTAGCCAAAGCATTTTCTCTGCGGTATTCGAGTAGCACCTTCTTGACGTGAGCATCCAGGATTTGATTGTCGACCCTTTCATTTTCTCGTTCGAGATCGTTCGTCTGTGATCGATTTGTCAGTATTTCCTCATCAAGTTTCAATAGGTACTGATTGGAGTTTCGGATCAATTCTCGGAGGTTTTCGCTCTTCAAGAGCTTGAATTTTGGGGACGTTTCTTCTTTCAGTGGAACGGTTTGGGAGGACGCGTTCCGTCTAGCAGTTGAAGTCTCGAGCATTAATGTCTCCTTCAGGATCTGGTCGCATAGACTAGCTGTTGACTCGTTCGCGGCTCTTTGTCGTTCAAGGCCTAGACGATCATCAAATAGTTTTTTCGAATCGTTCTTGAGTTTCTGGGACTCTTTTTTGGCGAACTGGAGGTTCACTTCAGCGGTTTTTGCTTCCTTATCGATTTCGTCTAGGGTTTCCTTTTCCTTTCTTCTATTACCTTCCAGCCCCGTGATGGTGTTTTCTCTTCGTTCGACTTCTGCCCAAGTGAGTTCTCTCTCAAGGAACCTCTTCTGGGCCTGTAGCTGCTTCTTCTCCTGGAATCTGTCATATTGTTCTCTCCAATAGTTGAGTGTCTGTTCAGCTGATTCCAAGAGTTTCTCCATTGACTCTTCTTGACTTAAAGTGCGGATAAGTTTCTTCTGGGCCTGAAGGACATTCTCTCTGTAGGCTTCAAGCCCGACTGCAGCCTCAACAATTCGTAGTTTTTCTTGTGGAGAAAGCACGGTGAACTGTTCCACCATGTTCTGGTGCATGATTATGAGAATGTTGTCAGGATCAACTCCTAATCTAGATAGCAGTCTGTCAACGTCATTCTTCGTGGCGGCTCGATTTTCAAGTTCAAACCAGTACTTGCCATCTCGTCGCAGAACACGCGTAAGAAAAATCTGATCCTTATCATATCTTGGAACGAGTCTATTCCTGCCCTTCTTCGCATTGTCAAGGATCACTGTTACTCGGGCCTGGTCTTTTCCCCATCGTATTAGGTCACTCAGTTTTCTGGATCTCTCCGTGTAAGATTGACCAAGAACCACTGAGATCGCAAGCAAAAGCGACGACTTGCCTGATCCATTCGGTCCACAAACAACGTTGACGCCATGTTTGAAAGGTACCCTAGCATATTGATAACTCATGAAATTCTCTAGGATAACCTCCTGAATTAACACTTAGTTTTTCCTCTGAGGCGCCTTAATACAGGTGAAAATCCAATTATTAAAACAGTATCGATAGTTTTGCAGCAATTGAGATATGGTTTCGCTTCCATTTTTCTGAAAATCTTCGATTTACAGGTTCACACCTAAGACCTCAGGCAGAAGATTGAAAATCAAGAATGGCAAACTCTTACAAGGATGGCAAAACCATAGTTTCCCAAAGATATGGTTCAAGTGTGAACGGAACCAATTCGCGGCAAACGACCTTAAATGTCGCTGATAATCCGAGAATTGTGATTACACTGATCGAGGACTGTCTCGCTACAACGCTTTTTCGGAAAGAGCTTTTATCGTCTCGTAGACCGATGTTGCTGCTGCAACGCTTATGACGCCTAGTGCAAATATATATTCCCTTGTTAGTATCGGGGGTTTGAGAAAAACTACTAGGAATATTAGTGAGGTCACGAAAAACACGGTATAGAAAAAATTTCGAGGGATCAAAACTCTTCTCAGGCGTATGAGGTTCTTGAGGACTATTCGATCTGCGGTGTACCCGTTAAGTTCTTTCTTGATGAAACCTGCCTCTTCAAGCTTATTAATATGGTAAAGCGCTAATGTGGGACTGCTCAATTTCAAGCCCCTTTGAACTTCACGGACTCCCACTGGCCTATCATTTTTCAAAATGAATCTGTAGACCTTCAGCGTAAGTCCTCTAAGAACATCATCTGATTCGCTCAATATTCTTCCGTCCCATACAGAAGAATAACGCCTTTAAGATATTTGAAATATTGCTGTTCAAACTGTTTGTACAGATGTACAAAAACATAGAATTAAGTTTTCCACAGCACATTTATCTTATCGAAGATACATGAACTCCAAACGACAAGTGCTCGCAGCCTCTGTCCTCGCAATCGGTTTAGCAGTAGGATTTGGAGCAATAAGCTATGCGTTTTTCTCCCCGACTCCGAACAATGCAAAACTGCAGAGCTTAATGGATGTCTTTACACAGGAAGGCGGCAGAGGGCCTAGTATTTCCGGTGGTAACTTTGCACCCTTTGACAATGTTTCAATATTTGCCCATCTCACTCAAGGAGGGTCTGACCTAGAAAATGTTCCAGTGGCCTTTGTAGTATACAGGCCTGACAATACCCTCATTGCAAGGATGGCATTAACAAACAGTTCGGGCATTGCCGAAAACAACGTATACCTTCTCCCTTCTGACGGTCAAGTGATAGGAACATGGCGCGTTTTCGCAAACACTACAGTCGACAATGAAGTAATTGGTGATACGCTCAGTTTCCAATGCATTTCGCAAGGAGCCCGAATTGATCTCTTCTCCAAAAAGGACGGGGTTACCAGCATCTCCTTTCTCCCTAACGACACAGTTCTCCTTGAGGCACAGTTATCTTACAAGAATGCCTCAATTGCTGGAACCCCAGTAACTTTTGACGTAATAGATCCAGATGTCAACGGCTCGTTTACTCAAGACGCCACTACGAACGGTCTTGGAACGGCCAGTATCACGTTCCAAATTCCGGCGCCACTAAATTCCTCCCAAGCAATCTGGCTAGCAATAGCTTCGAGTGAAGTCTATGGGCAAAGAATACAGGGCACGACAAGTTTCGGATGCTTCTCGTTGGCGCCGACTATAGACGTTTTCACCCAAAAAGGGGGCATCGGACCGAGCACACCGGGAGGAGTATTCGCCATTAATGAGACTGTTGATCTCTTTGCTCAAGTCTTAAACGAGTCGAACCAGGGGGTAGCAAATCAACTGGTAGCCTTTGCTGTTGTAGCTCCTTCTGTCTCGGGCCTAAACGGGACAATGTTCTACGATGGAGTCGCTTCTACGAACTCTTCAGGGATCGCAGAAATATCATTTCGAATTCCACCTGACTCTTCATACATTGGCACTTTTGAGGCGTATGCGAACACAAGGTACGAAGGGTTGGCACTTTCTGATACGCTTACGTTCTTGGCGGGGCAGGATTAGCTTGGATGACATGAGGGACCAAAAAATGCAGAACCTAAGTATTCGCAGCAGGAAACCGTACAGGGATAAGGTGGCGATAGTCGCAGAGATCTTAGAGATGGCATCTGGCGGAGTGCAGAAGACCAGTCTAATGTACAAGGTAGGTCTCAGTTCTCTGATGCTAGGGCGATACATGCGGCTAATGATGAATGCAAAACTCGTGGACGTAGGTTTTCTGAATGACAAGGTAGTGCTTAGGGCAACGGAAAGAGGAAAGGAGTTCTTGCTTCACTGCCAAGAAATCATAGACTTGCTCGAAACCGAAAACAATGCATTGCACAGGCCTAGTAGAAGGATTCAAGCACAAGCACCTTTTGTCTCCTAAGATCGTACGTGACGAAGTCAAGACTTTCATTGATCCGATTGGACAAAAAATCTTCGCGCTCGTCCACTCTCCTTGTCTAGTGAGTTTTTAGAAAGAACATTCAAGTGCAGGTTCTTTGTTCCTACAACCCCGATTCGAAGTCTGTCTCGCTCAAATTGCGTTGCACAAGCAACAGGTTGTTCCTAACGTTGCAGTCAGTCGCAGATTATCGGAAAATACAGTTATTCATTCTGTTCTAACCAGTGGTCTTGAATGTTTTCTACATGAGCAGCCAAGACTCATGGGATTCGACATCATTCTTCTTTTGGTTAGCATCAAATTTGAACAGTTCGAGAAAATGACGGATTAGAGGGAAGTCTCAGCCGATTTGAAATTCAATAGTTTCGCATGTCTGAACCTAAACGCTTGTTGACGTGAGTACTTACGACGTGCTCGGTGGGGGTCGCGTGCCCAACGTCACTGAAACGGACATAGTCTGATTGTCTCGGACGATTGTCACGTTTACGGTTTGGCCTGACAGGGTGTACTCTTCCATGTAGCTCGTGAGAGCGTCTCCGTTCGTGATTCTTGTTCCGTTAATAGCTATTATTATGTCGCCTCCGATTGTCTCTGTGCTTCCGAGGATATCGACTTGCGTAGTGCCGCCTAGGAGACCAGCTGTGGCTGCCGGTCCTCCACTGGTAACTTGGGCGATTAGCCAACCGTATGTTACTGTGGTGTTCATTAGCTGCGCAATTTCATAGTCCATGTCGTACCCATTTGCTCCTAGGTAGGGATGGCTGTTGTACGAACCGTTCACTATCAGGGACGGAGTTTCCCGCAGTATCGTGCTCGAAGGAATTGCAAGACCGAGCCCTTGAGCAGCCGCCCCATTATAAGTTGCTGTATAAGAGGTTATTCCGACAACATCACCCGCATAATTCAGAAGTGGTCCACCTGAGTTACCCGGGTTTATAGGTGTCGATGTCTGTATGCAATCAGCTATAGCGTAACTGGTCCAATCAACCGTGACTGATCTGTGAAGCGCGCTCACTATTCCCGAGGTCATAGTTCCAGTCAATCCCAGAGGGTTGCCCACAGCAAAAACTGGGTCGCCGATTTCTAGCGTTGATGAGCTTGTGATTGCGAGTGGCTGATATTCGCTCTGAGGCGCTTCCGTTGAGAGTGTGGCGAGGTCTGAGTAAAGGTCTGTGCCTGTCACGTTGGCTAGGTAGGTGTCTCCGTCTGTGAAGGTTACGGTAACGTTGACTGCATTTTGGATGACATGGTAGTTTGTTATGATTGCAAACTGCCCCGTCAGGTTAGAGACGAACCCTGAACCTTCCACTTCCACCTCTTCATAGATGGGATTACCAAAAAAATCGTAGCCCTCCAGTTCTTGCACTATTCCTTGAACCATAACGATCGAGGTTTTGACCTGGTTGTACAACTGTGGCAGTGAAACATTTTCTCCCAGAACGTAGGTGTTGTTCTCATAGGTCACGTTCTCATTTGTCTCGTTGACGGCGGATGAGTTTTGCGTTGACTCAAGATTTGTAACTTGGTTTTGAAGAGTTGCAACTTTAGAACTTAAGGAATTGATTGTGGAATTATCCGTTGCAACTTGGTTTTGAAGATTTGACACATTGCTTTTGAGGTTGTTTATCTGACCTGCAGTCACAAGGCTACTAATTCCATAACCCACCAATCCCCCTATGAGCAAACCCACTATGGCTATTATTATCAAAACTGCAGGAATGCGGGATTTTGTTGGTTTTTCTGGTGATTCCATTTGCAATCATCCTCCTTTGTTCATAATCTTTTCTTGCAACTAGGACATCTTTCAGCGTTAGGGTTAATCTTGCTTCCGCAGTATGGACACATACTTTTCTTTCTAGTGACAAGGAGGCCTTGTTTTTCCTTCCTGACCTGTCCATCACTGAGAAAGAGCACTCTTTCAGTGTGAGAGGCGACTTGACTGTCGTGAGTCACCATTATGACGGTGGTTCCTTGCTCGATATTCAGGTTTGCCAAAAGTCTGACGATTTCGTGTTTGTTTTGCGCATCCAAGTTACCAGTGGGTTCATCCGCTAGGATAATGGTTGGATCATTGGCTAAGGCTCGGGCGATCGCTACTCTTTGTTGTTCACCTGCACTGAGTTTTTGGGGTCTATGCTCTTCTCTTCCTGCTAGGCCTACTAATTCCAATAGTTTGCTGGCCCTTTCTCTTCTTTCAGTCTTGGACTTTTTCGAATTTTCCATCGGCAACTCCACGTTTTCAACAGCATTTAAGTATGGCAAAAGGTTGAAAGTCTGGAAGATGAATCCAATCTTGTTCCTTCTTATCTTGCAGAGTTCTTTTTCAGGCAAGCTCGAAACGTCAATTTTGTCCAAGGTGACTTTTCCGCTTGTCGGTTTGTCAAGACAGCCTAGGATGTTCAGCAGAGTGGTCTTGCCTGAACCAGAGGGTCCCATTATAGTGACAAACTCGCCTTTATTCACTTGAATGTTCAGATTGGACAGAGCTGGAACTCCTTGTTTGCCCATGGTGTACGTCTTGGAAACATTTTCCATCTTAAGAACAGGTTCACTCGTATCTCATCGCCTCTGCAGGTTTTGTTCTAGATGCTCTCCAAGCTGGGTATAGACTGCCCAGAGCTCCAAGTAGCACGGCTACGCCAATCGCTAACAGAATTGTTTGTACGGTCGGAAAAGTTGCGACGACAGCAGCTCCCAGCGCTCCTGGATTAGCGAACCCGTTTCCGAAACTGACCGTGAAAGGGCGTCCGGCACGGTACCCGGTTGAGCCCAATGGGTTAAATGGAAGCAGAATTCCTGAAAGGAATGATGCCCCGACGCTTCCTAGAGCAATGCCTAATACGCCGGCTGCAAGGCTTAATACAGTTCCTTCTAGCACAAACTGGCTCATAACGTTCGAGTTACTGAAGCCAAGCGCTTTGAGCGTGCCAATTTCCTTGGTCCTTTCGCGTACAGTGTACAACATAACAAACAGGACGATTACGCTTGTCGCTACAATTGCTATGGCAATCTCTTCGGTTGCCGTAGTTTGTGTCTGGCTGAGCGCTGAATCAGCGCTGGTCAGGGTTTGATTATAGAATGCCGTCATGTTCTGAATACTGCTTTGTCTGTCGTCAGGTGTTTGGGCAGTCAAGTAGTCAGGTGTTTGCTTCGTCGTTCCGCCTGAGTATACTGTAACTCCACCTGAAAACATGTTTGTAATCTGGTTTGCAATTGAGTTGACAACATTGTCTGAGCTACTGTTGGTGAATACGTACATGCTGCTTATCATCCAGTTAAGGTTGGTCAAGGACTGAGCGTCCGATATGTTCATGTATAAGGTTCTCGTTTCCAAAGGGCTTGTCGATCCGTGTATGCCTACCACTTTGAAATCCTGGCCAAGGATGTTGGCCTGATCGCCGAGTCCAACTCCGAAATATCCTGTATTGTTAATGCTCATAACCACAACTCCACTGTCTCCTTCCTGAAGGTTCCTTCCTTCTGTTATGTTAGTTGGCAAAATGCTGCTGTAGACGTTATCGATCAAAGAAGAATTCAGAGGGACACCCTCGATCATGTAGTCTTCAACAAATCGGGGAAACGTGTAACCTCTGAAAGTGGCCGTCTCGTTATGTCCCTCAGATACTTCAAGAATAGGCGCGACTTCTTGAACGCCTGGGATAGAGCTTATGTTATCCACCACACTTTGATCCATGTAATCTTGCTCTGCTCCGAACATGCCACTCCGAAAACCTCCCACGTATCCTCCAGGCGTACCAGAAGAGGAACTTAATGGGGAGAGGCTGCATATTATCAGTGAATTACTTTGGTTAATCAGTTCCTGCACAGTGTTGATATCGTTGGTGTAGATTGTATTCATATTCTGTGTAGCTTGTTGATTTGCTACGACACCTGATGGAATAGAAACCATGATGGCCATCGAGAAGCTGAGGGCGACGATTACTATCAATGCCCTCATCTTCCTTCTGGAAATATTCCTAAATGCTCTGGTCAATATGCTCAAATATTCTACCCTCGCGCGAAATGCTTCTTCGATTTAAGGAAGATTGATAGGTGGCAATATGAAGCAGTTAATTCTAGAATTCTCTCTGAACTAGAACTGAAGTCGCATTGTTCCACTGCTGCTGCCTCCGTGCTTCTTCGTAGTTTCCTATCGACAACAATGAGCTATTAAACCGTTTTTCAGAATTGGACCCAATTCCGTTCCAAATCTGAGAACTAACTAGTGGCCATGGCATGCGATAAGAGGGGGAAGTTTATGATTGAAACCCAAGCAAGCAGGATTTGAATTGCCATTTTAGGCCAAAGGTTGGTTTCTTTTTGGTGGATCTGAACCCTGATGATTCCAAGATCATCCATTCCCTTCGTGGCCATTGGATTTGATCGTTTTCTGGTTGTTTCAAAACGATCTGCTGTGAGAAGGAGCTTGTCCTGGCTCGATACGTTACCGCAGACGTTGGACCAAGCGAATAACTCACAATAAGAACTGATCTTCTATAACTGTATGATTTTCAGCGCACATTTTCGCGTCAAGCAATTGGGTTTTTCTGCCTTTTTTTCCAGTTTTTGAAGTGTTCTCAATTCCATAGATCCTTAGAACAGACGGAAAATCCTTGGCGGAGTGAAGACAAATCATGATTCTGAATATGTGAGCCATCTCTCGCATAGCGGTGGCAGCCTTCTTGCTGATTGCGTGAACAGAACTTCCCTCGCAGCCAAGGCCGAGGTAATCGGGCTTGGTTTTCTCCATCGCTGTCGTTGAAGTTAAATTCTTGTTAACGGCCATAATCATCATCTTCTTTCCTGGTCGCTTCCTATTCTTTTTGGTTCTCGTAAAGGTCCAGAGCGGCGAAAGGGGAAAAGGAGAGATTTGACGAGAAAAGTGTCCTTCAGCTTTTCTGGGCTCTTGCGAGTCCTTTCTTGGAAGAATAGGGTGTTGCAGACTTGTTCTCGACCTCCAAACTCTCTAGGCTTGTGAATTATTAAACGATATTTCAGAATTGCACCAGATTCTATTCCGAATCTATTCCTATTTCCTTCAAGAGGTGCACAAGCGAAGGTCTGAGGGACATCTTTATTACTCAAGCTCGAATAAGTTTAGCGGAAAACCTGTTTGCTTGTGCGGAGCGATATGAATGTCTGCGAGCGCTCGACCGTTTAAGTATCTGCTTGGATGGTTAATCGCAGGTACAAGAGGCGGCGTGAGTCGGGCCAAGATTATTCAGACCTTGAGAGAGACTCCGCAAAATGCAAATCAGCTGGCGACATTGCTTGGGATGGACTACAGGACGATAAGGCATCATATTGGGGTTCTTGAAAAAAACAGGATAATCACATCGGCTGGAGAGGGGTATGGAACAACATATTTTTTGTCTCCGGTGATGGAGGAGAATTACGAGCTGTTTGAGGAGATTGTGAAGAAAATCTGGAAAAAGTAGAAAAGAGAGGATTGCAGAATGAACAAACGTATGAATAAGAGCATGAGAAGTTGGCTAATAATAGTAACCTTGATAGTTGTGACTATACTAGCCGTATTTTGGGCCACGTCAACCAGTTGGTTTCCAAGTCATCCCTTTGCGCCTCACCCGCCATACGATATTCGTGGTGACATAGAACTTTTCTATGCCGTGGAGACTGTAGTTTCAACAATAAATGCGACGCTTTCGATTTTGCTGCTTCTCATATACGTTAGTATATACCAGAAGACACGATCAGAATTCACGGTAGGTCTAATAATATTCTCGGCAGTCCTTTTTCTCCATGCTCTTGTCTCTATTCCTTTGGTATACAGAGCTTTCGGTTTCTATGAATTTGGTCTTGGTCCGTTTGCTATGTTGCCAGACCTGTTTTCACTGGGAGCATTAATTGTCTTGTTATACCTTAGCATCAGATACTAGAAAGACGCCAAGCTTTTCTCTTTCTGCTATCTTCAAATCAATCGCAGCGTTGGTTTGTTCTGTTCTAGCCTAATACTTACAGTGGTTATGCACGACTTGAATGTTTTCGAGCGTGCACAGTAGAGATTAGTGTGATTCTTTTGACGGGTGAGGCGGCTAGACCGAGTTTCATTCGGTTTGTTTGCTTGAATTGCGATTTCACATAAAGATTCGCAAAAGTCCGATTGCAAAGTTTGATAAGCATAATTGTTGAAGTACCAGTTGAGGCTTTGGCATGGTTGTCGCCGGGAAAATCTTCAGGCTATCGGAACCGCTATCTATCCCTGAAGTCGCTTCGAGGCTTGAGGGTCATCACCTAGAAGAGGACTTTGAGGAAGGTGAGTACAGGTTCAAACTCCTCACCGAAATTGTCGGTCTTCTACCAGCGAAGAATATGCTCAAAGGCATTTACTCCCATGATTATGTGATGCACGTTTTTCACAGAGGCAAGGTTGCTCCATTACCGCGCACGGTCGAAGCCTTGTTCAGTTTTGCCCAACATGAAGGCACCACTTTTCTGGTCATAGTAGAGAAGAAACGAATTGCGAACTTCGTCGCGAACAAGCTCAGCGAAGTGATTTTTGAAAAAGTGGGAGGAATATTGGAAGCTAGAATTCCACCTGAGACTCTGAAAAAGTTTCACCTGAAGAACCCTGAAGAAACAAAGATTACATTCTTTGACAACGTCGACATACCGAATGTGAACAAACTTTCCTTGTATGGCCCAGATTTAGTCAACACGTCCCTTTTCGAGGACTATGCGAAACACGGCGACCTTTGGTACGTGGTCGCCAGATCTAAGGAATTTGGCTACGTTGTAGGCATAACGAGGGATGCATCCGTGACAATATTCAACTTGTCAGAGAAGGAAAAGTACGTTGAGTACACTACGAAAGAAGTCTATCCGCTGCTAACAGCCTGACGATCTCACCTGCATTTTCTTTGATGGTGAAAGGCCAACAAAATATCTCAACGATTTTCCAGTCCTGGACGTTCTGAGGCGGGTTTCAGGTCGACACATCAGGAAAACAGGAACATCCTTATATGAGGTCGGTTTCAAGAATCGAGTGTCTAAAATATATCTTTGAGGTTTAAAGAACATCTAACTTGGTGCAGTCATGGATAAGAATATGAAGACTCTTGTGATGGCGATTTTGTTAGCGATCCTTTTCGTGTCGTGTATTGGTGTTGGAGCTCATATCCCTTTGTTCACTGGAAGCATTGCAAACGGTGGTTCATCTCTTGCCAATGGGGAAAGTGAACTGGTCATCGGCGTAAAGAATGGAGTTTCAGGAGTAAATGAACTTGCTGAAGTTGTCGCCACATTCGGGGGGAGAATCGTGAACAAAGTCACCGCAGGACGTGAACCGCTTGCCATAGTTGCCGATTTGCCAATCAACAGCGTGTCTTCGTTCGAGATGGAAGTGCAAACTTCTGGGCTTGAGCAATATCTAGAGCCTAACATGGCCTTCAAGGCCCAGTTCGTCCCGAATGATCCGAACTATACATTACAATGGGCTCTGCCCAAGATAAGTGCAGATTGGGCATGGAACACAACGACGGGCAACAGATCTATTCTTGTCGCCGTCATCGACACAGGGATCGACTACAATCATCCAGATCTTGCAGCCAACTATAATGCGAGCGGCTACGATTGGGTCAACAACGATTCCAACCCCATGGATGATAATGGACATGGAACTCACGTCGCAGGCATAATAGCCGCGGTCTTGAACAACAGTATTGGCATTGCAGGCATGGCGCAGGTTCAGATTATGGCGGAGAAAGGCTTGGACGCCACTGGAACAGGATATGAAGACAACTTGGCCAATGCTATAACCGATGCTGTCGAGAAAGGCGCCAACATTCTGAACCTCAGCTGGGGCGGCGATCAGGACAGTCAACTTATTCATGCGGCAATTCAATACGCTTATAGCCACGGTGTGTTGGTGGTTGCTGCTGCGGGCAATTATGCGTCGGATGCGAAATTCTATCCTGCAGCTTACAGTGAAGTTGTCTCTGTTGCGGCCACGGATCAGTTTGATTACCCGGCAACATTTAGCAATTACGGGAACTGGGTTGAATTATCGGCTCCCGGCGTGGATATATACTCAACTTATCCGAACGATTCCTATGCGTACATGAGCGGCACTTCAATGGCTTGTCCCTACGCTTCTGGGTTAGCTGCGCTCATATGGAGCGAATTTCCGAATGCCACGAGGGATTGGGTCAGAGCTCAAATGAGGTATACTGCTGACGATCTAGGTCCGCCGGGTTTTGATCCCTATTATGGGTATGGACGAATTGATGCGAGACGGGCTGTGGAGCAGGGTCCACCAGCACATGATGTTTTGATTTTCGATTTGGAAGGACCGAGTAGCATTGCGCCTGGAGATATTGTTGACTTTACACTTACCGTATTGAATTTCGGATCTAGCGACGAGCAAAACGTCATTGCCGAGCTTTTGGTCGACAACAACGTGCAGTTTACTTCAATTGATTACGGTGTTTTGCCAGCAGGCTCATCATGGACTACTGATCTCGTATGGAATCCTCAAGTCGAAGGAACGTTTAATGTCACCTTCTATGTTGTGCCTGTCTCAGGAGAGGCAATGATCGGCAACAACGTATTAAGCGAAGAAATCTTGGTTCAACAGATGCTGAGTCTGAATCCATCCGAAGGTCCAGCTGGCACGACAGTAGTAGCCGCTGGCATAGATTTTTCACCGCTAAGCGAAGTAATGGTGACCTTCAATGATGCTTTGATAGGATACACTACGACAGATGCTCAAGGAGGCTTCGAGTTCACCTTCGACGTGCCTTTTTCAGGCGCAGGCACCCAAATTGTGAAAGCATTAGACTCTGAAGGGATAAATGCATCTTCAGCATTCACGGTTGTAGACACGACTCCGCTTTCAGTTCAGATTGACGTTGGCACCATTCATTTCATTGGAGAAACAGCTGATTTCTATGCACAGATTACTTTCAAAGGACAAGCTGTCGATGCAACGAGCATTCTACCAACACTTTATGAACCTGACGGCTCAGTTGAGAATCTATCTGTGCAACACATCTCAACAGGGTTTTACGAAGTGTCATTTACCCTAAGTGGAAATCTGACAGGCACATACAGTCTAGTCGTTGATGCTAATTACGTTACTGACATGGTTCAAGCAAACGGCACATCTTTCAAATCCTTTCTGGTCAGCAGTACTTTGACCCTGATGGACCAGGAGGTCGTGGGAATTAACGGTAGCGTAGCCAACCTTGAGACAAATTTGGGTCAGATCGAGGTGAACTTGACGGCGATATACGCGCAAGTGATGAACATTTCAGATGGAGTGGCTGACGTTCAAACAGATTTGGGTCTCATCAAGATAAACCTGGCTTCCATGAACATTACTCTTAGCAGCATTTTCCTCGGTGTCGAGGCGATAAATGGGGACGTAGCAACTATTAAGACGACGATAGGGACAATGAACGGCACTATAGTCTCGATGAACGATAACGTGGCAACGATTCTGGTCCCAGGGGTCGGTCAGATCAAAGCTGACGTGTCCGAGCTCAAGAAGACTGGTGAAATATGGACGGTAACACAATACTTGCTTCTGGCAATCGCTGCAGTCGCGGCCGTCGGCGTAGTCCTAGCGTTGCTACTGTTGAACCGCAGGAAGAAAACTGAAACGGCATCGAATCTTCAGACTCCTCCCCAAACGCTTTGTCATATGAGCTTTTCTTCATTGGAAATTAGTATTCGATGCCTTTGCGAGACTTGCATCCTTCTTTGAAGGGATGCTTGATCTCTCTCACTTCGCTCACCAAATTTGCAGCTTCAACTATCTGATTAGGGGCATTGCGTCCGGTGAGCACAAGTTCAACATGTTCAGGTTTGTTCTTTATCAACTCTAGGGCTTCATTGATGTCTATCAGCTTCAGGTCTAGAGCAACGTTAATCTCGTCCAAAATGACTACATCATATTCTCCGTTTTTCACGACATCTATGGCTAGTTGAAGAGCCTGTTCCGCAAGTTCAACATCCTTTTTTTGGGGAGGTTTTTCCGTTATAAATTTTCCTCGGCCGAAGGCCCTCAAGGTAACGTTCGGAATTTTGTCTACGACGTATAATTCGCCGTAATCGAACCCGCCCTTTATGAATTGAATTATGTACACTTTCAATCCTCTTCCTGCGGCTCTCAGCGCAAGTCCAAAAGCTGCTGAAGTCTTCCCTTTGCCGTTTCCCGTGTAGACTTGAATGAGCCCTTTCTCAAGTTTCGGCAAGGGTTTAATTCTTCCTGAGTTTTTCTTTAAGAAGCTCTTCTGCTGCAGATGCAGGGTCTATTTCTTTCTTTAAGATTCTTTTCAACAAGTCATCGAGTTTTCCTTCATTTCTCAGATCTTCTATTATTAATACCGCCGTTTTTTCTTTTATTGACTCGATTAGTTCTTCTTCGGCTATACTCTTCAAAAGTGCTCTCTTGGTTCCTGGGTTCTGTTCGAGGTAGTTTCTGTGTTCCTTCAACTTGTCAACGAGTTCTGGAACGCCTTCTCCTGTGAGAGCAACGGTTTTTAGTACACTAGGTTTCCATGGATTTTCGACATTGCTGAGTTGCAATATTGCTTGAATGTCCATCACAGTCTTGTTTGCGTTTTCTCTGTCTGCCTTGTTGACGACGAATATGTCGGCTATTTCCATGAGCCCCGCTTTGATCGCCTGTATTTCATCTCCCAACCCTGGCGCATGAACGACGACTATCGTCTGGGCAACCCTCATAACGTCAATCTCAGACTGGCCAGCGCCCACAGTCTCAACGAGAATGACGTCCTTGCCTGCGGCATCAAGAATCTTGACAGCGTCTCTCGTTGCTCTTGCAAGTCCTCCTGGGTAATTTCGAGATGCCATGCTACGTATGAATACA
>DASPTR010000043.1:0-4227 GCA_035623315.1 Candidatus Acidiferrum sp.
CACGTCCTTCCAATACGTGAAGCCGTAAGTCGTCTTCACTGTAATTCCATCTCTTTCAATTATCCAGCTTTGCTCTGCGCATCGTGTCCAGTCGATTGCCTTGTTCTTGATGAAGTATAGACCTCCTCTTTTCAGGGAGCAAGCTACCGAATTCAGATGATCCATGAACTTCTTATTCGACTCAACAGCCAGGGAACCCATCATAATGAATGCAAAATCTGCTTTCTTTTCCAGTCTGAAGCTGGACATATCAGCTTGTACGGTTTCGATTTGAACGTGCTCTTTACTTGCTTTCTCAGACAGGTACCTCAGCATACTAGGCTCTAGGTCCAACCCGACCGCTTCATAACCTCTCGATGCAATTTCTCTCAACTGCAAGCTTGGTCCGCAGGCAATATCAAGAAACCGTTTGACCTTTGTCTTGCTAAATCTGCTGATTACCAACTCAAACGTGTCGATTTGCTTCTTTACGTCAAAGAAGCTGAACGCGATCTCATAATACAGAGGATTCTTGTAGATGCCCATAACTTCATTGTTGCTTCTCATGCAAGATAAGCTTATACAACCCTATGTTGACCACATGCGCGAAAGTTACAATGTTCTAGTTGGCCTTAGCGCGCGCTGCTGATTTGAATCACTGAATCTGATTCGCGGACTGTCCGTCAGCGAATTTTATCCCTTCCTCAAAGGCGTGCATATTGGCCTCAAACAGGTCGATCTTCTTTCCAAAAAGTTCCTTGAGCCCTCCGATTATGCTTTCTTCGGAGACGACTTTCGTTAGGGCGACGTATACGCCGAGCATGACCATGTTTGCCGATCTTTCAGCGCCGGACGATATCGCGATCTCGCTTGCTGGCACGGACACGATTCTGATGTCTTTCCGTGTTGCAGGTCTAGTCACGAACGAGTTGCTGAGCAATAGCAAACCGTTGCTTTGCAATTTTGGTTCAAAGGCTTCCATTGAAGGGTTGTTCATCACAATGATCGAGCAAGGGTGAGCAGCCACTGGTGATCCAATCTCTTGGTTTGATATAACAACCGTGCAGTTGGCTGTTCCGCCGCGCATCTCTGGCCCGTAGGATGGAATCCAAGTGACGTGTTTGCCTTCCTTCATTGCACTGTATGCTAAGAGTTTTCCTATGAACATGAGTCCTTGACCGCCGAAGCCGGCCATCACCACGTCTTCATAGGATTTGTTCTTCGCCAGCTTGGAAATCGTTATTCCTCCTTAGGCGACTTGAACTCTCCTAACGGAAAATAGGACGCCATCTTTTCGTCAACCCATTTAAGCGATTCTGCCGGCGTCATATGCCAGTTTGTGGGGCACTGCGACAGGATTTCTACGATTGAATAGCCCAAGCCTTTGATTTGGGTTTCGAAAGCTTTCTTGATGGCCCTCTTTGCTTGTACAACGTTCTTTGGGCTGCTCACGCTCACTCGTGCAACATAGGCGGCGCCTTCAAGAGTTGCAAGCATCTCACAAATTCGAATGGGGTAGCCCGCTTTCTCCGCTGTTCTCCCGTTTGGGGTAGTTGTTGTCTTCTGTCCGATGAGTGTTGTCGGCGCCATCTGTCCCGCAGTCATTCCGTAAATCGCGTTGTTGACGAAAATTGTCGTTATTTTTTCTCCTCGGGCTGCTGCATGCACTGTTTCTGCTGTTCCTATGGCAGCGAGGTCGCCGTCTCCCTGGTAAGTGAAAACTATCAGCTCAGGGTGCACACGCTTGCATCCTGTCGCGATTGCCGGAGCTCGACCGTGAGCTGCTTCATACGAGTCCAAGTCAAAGTAATTGTATAGTAGCACCGCGCAGCCTACAGGAGCTACGACGACGGTTTTTTCGCGGATCCCAAGTTCATCTATTACTTCTGCGACCAGTCTGTGGATGATTCCGTGGCCGCAACCTGGGCAGTAATGTGTGCTTGCTGAGGTTAGCGTCTTCGGTCTCTCGTAAACGGTTTCCATCTCTTTTTACCTCGAGGCGATTTTTTCTACTTCCGCTACGATTTCCTCGTAGCTCGGAACTATTCCGCCCACTCTGCTGTAGAAGTGCACTCGGCTCTTTCCGCAGAGAGCAAGGTTCACGTCTTCAAGCATCTGTCCCATACTCATTTCGACAACCAAAAAATTCTTCGCTCGTCCTGCCATCTTTGAGAATGCTTCATAGGGGAACGGGTAAAGAGATATGGGTCTCAATAGACCGACCTTCAAGCCTTTATCGCGAAGGATTTTGATGGCGGTTTTTGCAATTCGAGCAACTGTGCCGTACGCTGCGATCACTACTTCAGCGTCTTCAATCATGTAGGATTCGAAGCGTACTTCATTCCTGACAACTTCGCGAAGTTTTTCGGCGATGATCAAGTTGCGCTTCTCCAGAATCGTTGGATCAAGATACAGGGATTTGATCAGGTTTCGATGCCCAGCTGAGCCACCCGAAATTGCCCAATTTTTCGGCGGGAGTGCAAAGTTCTTGTCCGCAGACTTGAATTCTATGGGTTCCATCATCTGACCTATGTTTCCATCGCCTAAAATCATCACGGGGTTACGGTACTTGTCTGCCAAATCGAAGGCCAGCATGGTAAGGTCCGCTGCTTCTTGTCCTGTTGATGGGGCCAGCACAAGCATGTGATAATCACCATGACCGCCTCCTTTCGTTGCTTGGAAGTAGTCCGATTGTGAGGGTGCAATCCCGCCGAGTCCAGGCCCGCCTCGCATCATGTTCACTATTACGCATGGAAGCTCAGCTGCTGCAATGTAGGAAATTCCTTCCTGCATAAGGCTGATTCCTGGACTGGAAGACGAAGTCATAGTTCTTCCACCTGCACCCGCGGCACCGAACACCATGTAAATAGCGGCTACCTCACTTTCTGCCTGAAGAAAGGTGCCGCCTGCTTCGGGCATCCTCCAAGCCATGTACTCGCCGATCTCGTTCTGCGGCGTTATCGGATAAGCAAAATAGTATCTGCATCCTGCTTGGACAGCAGCCTCGGCAATTGCCTCATTTCCTGCCATGAACTTCTTTTCAGTCACTTCTTCTCACCAACCGTCTTCTTCACCCTATAGACCGTGATACTTGCATCCGGACACATCAAGGCACATAAAGCGCATCCTGAGCATTTTTCGTTAGGATCCGAGAATTCTGCTGGGTGATAACCCTTCTTGCTGACAGAACTAGAAAGTCTAATCGCCTTTTGAGGACAGAAATTAATACAGAGCCCGCAACCCTTACAGTATTCTTCATCTATGACGATTTTTCCCATCATCGACCCACGCGTTCTTGTTGGTGACTGTAAGCTCTGCCCAAACATATGGACAGTTGTCTTGTTGTGGATTCAACGAGGGATATTTCAGAAGCCCCAACCATATTAATATTAAGTTAGGCAAACAGCAAAAACAACATCAACAAGAGCCCGCTGACGACACAGATGGGCACAATCGTTCTCTTCGCCCTTTGAAACCCTCTATCTGTTAGCAGAGAAAGACTTTCCAAGCGCTCGTTACCGATGACTTTCACGTCAGAAACCGAAATGCTTCGGCAACCAACCTTGGCACTCTTTAACTCAGCCACAGCGCCAAGAGCTGCCTCTTTGATACAGCCTATCAGCTTCTCATGATCGATAGCTTCGCCTATTGGATGGTAACCGCGTCTTCCCAAGACTATGCCGCTCACGGAATGGGTGTCTGTGGTAAAGACTTCCCCAGCATTAATGCCTATCGAAACGAGGGTAGATAGTATCTTTTCGCGCAACCCGGAGACAATATTGTTGCCATCGATCACGACATAAGCAGCTGTTTGATTTGCGAACCTGAAGACAACTACTGTGATTCCGCCTTGACCCATGCCATCTTTGAGGCTAAACTCCGACAGAGTCGAACTCACGCCCACCTCAAACGATGAGCGGGAAGCTGATGCCGCTTTCTCCAAGCAAGAAGCTGCAACTGCCTGCAGTGAACTGAAGGCGTCAGGCATTCCATTCATGCGGTCGATGCTGTTATGGGCATTTATCACAGCACACCGGGCTAACCCAAGCTCTCTTGCCTTCTCTTGGATGAACGAACCTAATTCTTGGGGTATGTCCTCCGTTGTCCTCGGCGCTAATGTTACGGAGAGGAATGCGGAATCATCAAAAATCTGGCAACAAGCAGATGCTAAACCGTCAGTCGCCGTGACGAAAGGTGAAGCCACTGCCCCAGAGGGCGAGAAATCCATCGCATTAACAACGCTGTTCA
>DASPTR010000044.1:0-3043 GCA_035623315.1 Candidatus Acidiferrum sp.
GTTCCAGATTACTTCCGATATTACGTGGGAGGACTGTCTATTATGACCCTCTATTCGACCGCCATATTCATTGGCTTCGACATTTATGAAGAAGCCGAACATGGTGTTTTCGAATATCTTCTCAGCTTGCCCATCCCTAGAAGACAACTTGTCATAGGCAGGTCGATAGGTGGAGGACTCAGGGCTTTCATATATGTTGGTCCCCTAGTAGCAGTATCACTGCTTGTAATTGGAGCCATCAACCCGCTGAACTTCGTGATCGCCCTCTTTGCACTCTTCCTTTTCTCATTTGGGATTTCAGGCATGTCAATCTCAATAGCAGTGTTGATAAAGTCGAGTGATAGGTTCGACATTCTCATGGGAGTCTTAGACGCGTTCATCGTGCGCTTGAGCACCACAATGTACCCTTTGCTGATAATTGAGCAAACGAACCCTGTCTACGGTTGGGCGGCAGGTCTCAACCCGTTAACTTTCGCCGCGGATCTTTTCAGATGGGGCACTGGCGTCGAGAGTTTTAAGGTGTATCTGCAGAATCCTTTGTTACCTTTTTTGGGAATCGTTGCCTTTTTTGGACTTTTCACTTTCTTAGGCATTACGATCTATGAGAGGATGATCGAAGGAGGAGGCTGGCGATAAATGAAGGGCGTCATTCGGATGGTTGAGCACGACTTCAGGAATTTCTTCCGTTACAAATGGTGGCTTGTAGGCCTGATCAGCATGAACCTCGCCGACCTATTCGTATCTGCACTAGTCTATAACACAATCTTGAAGACAAGCGTTTCCTCGGAGATCGGGAGCTACTTCAATTTTTTCGCCCCTGGTCTGGCGGTGACTGGACTCTTCGCGTCGGCTTTTATGATCGGACGAGAAATCAACATGGAACGGAGAAGAGAAGTGCACCACTATATGCTTAGCCTACCCATGACAAGGTTAGAACTGGCTGTTGGACGAGTTCTCTCAGGGGGACTTAGAGGAATGATGTACATGTCACCGCTACTGTTAACGTGTTTCATCTTCGTAGGCTTCCCTTCTATATTGCAACTGCTTTTGATACTTGCTGTACTATTTCTTCTAGCAATCGGCATCTCTGGATTAAGCATCTCGATCGCCGTTTCAACGCCGAGCCTTGAAACTTTCATAACCGCCCGAGGAGCAGTTTACTATGTTCTCTTCTTCTGCAGCACAGTTTTCTACCCAATTCAGGTAATTCAGACCGCGGGACCCATATTGGCCACGCTTGCTGAGGCTAATCCGCTAAGCGGAGCTTCTGACATGATCAGGTCCATTTTGCTCCCCAAGTTCTTCTCCTTCTCCTATCTTTCCCTTCTCTATATTGGTGCTTTCTCGGCAATTTTCACATTCACCGCAGCATTTGCATACATGAAAATCCTTGAGCGCAAATAATCCATTTGATAACTTTAATTATTGAGGCATCTTTGGTTTCCCAATATCATCGGACCTGCGTCTGGATGACTGGATTTAGAGTCCAGTTAAGAATTAGTTCAGCGTCTCACTGCTTCACGAAGAAGCATTAACTATATTTCACACGGGCATAGATGGTATTCTTGATTGTATCTTCCGTTTGGGGTGGAATCTTGTCTGAAATGGAGGAACGACGATCTGAGAGGTTGATTGAGCAAATTCTCGATTTCAGCAAGCATGTGGCAGGAAATAGCAACGTCAAAGCCGTTTGCATATGCCGCAACGACGCTTCTGGATTAACGAAAGAAAAAGCAATCGTCAAGACTTTGTTTGTCATCAGTGATTTTCAACCGAAACTGATGAACTACCTGATAAACATTCAGGGAAGGAACATCTTCGCACTTGCAGTTGACGAATGGATTTTCGAAAGAGATGTGGACAGGGGTCTCCTCGGCGAAGCTTTGTCGTACGAACTGATTCTGCCATATGTCCCTTTGACTAGTGAAGCATACTTCCACGTTCAGGAAGTCAAACTCAAGAAACGACTAGTTTCAGAACTATTGGAGAACCTTGTTTTGGATTTTCCAATGCTTTCTGCAGAATTCTACATAAAACCAGAATATTTCATGTATCAGGCTCTTCTAAGTCGAGCTAGGCTTTTTCCCTTGATAGCCGGCGATGTATCTGATTTTCTTGGTGAGGGCCTGAGGAGACGTGAGATAGAAAACAGCCTATCTAGATATCATGAGGCACTGAAAGAATTGCAGACAGAAGGAGCGATTGCCTTTTCAGATAATTTCGTAAAGATATCTGAGCATTTCGCGGCCGAAGCGGGGACTCCCAGAAAGAGACTGCTTAAACTATACAAGAGCTTGCCGCGTGCACTATTTACGACAGCCCTCGGGATATTTCCGAAGATTATGAATGTCATCTCCGAAAACAGAGAATTACTTTTTAAGTTTCAGAGGAACGATAAAGATGCTCTAGAGAGGAGCGAGCTTGAGATTCCAGAGAAATATGTTTTCATCCCTACAGCGTCGGGACTTGTTCCTCTAAGTGGCCGACGGGGCATCGAGTCAACCGCAAAAAAGCTCCTTTCAGTTGGTAGCAACGAGGTCGTCGAGGTTCAGACAATCGGCGGAATCTTGAATGACGTTTATTTGTTTAAGGCGTCGACGAAAACTGGTGAAAGAAAACTCGTTGTGAAAAGGTTTAGAGATTGGTCGAGTTTCAAGTGGTTCCCCCTCGCCTTGTGGAGCGTCGGGACCAGAACTTTCTCAATCTTGGGTCGTTCGAGGCTTGAGAGGGAATGTTCAATGAATCAATTTCTGCATTCTAATGGTTTCAAGGTTCCAAGGTTATTGTACGTGAACTCTGATGAGCGTTCGGTGTTCATGGAATACGTATCTGGAGAAACCGTTAGTAGTGTAATGAAGAGACTGGCGAGTTCGAAGCTAGATACAAAACAGTCGAAAGATCTCAAGACCATAGGGAGAGTGGGTAGGAAACTTGCTAAGGTGCATGCTCTTGGAATGGCCTTGGGAGACACGAAGCCAGAGAACATTATGATTGACGATCATGGCGAGATCTGGCTGATGGATTTTGAGCAGTCATCAAAAGG
>DASPTR010000045.1:0-15501 GCA_035623315.1 Candidatus Acidiferrum sp.
GTGTACTTCAGCTGTTGGGACCATAATTTCTACTGTCTCAATGCCCAGACGGGTGCCGTTGTATGGAACTATACCACCGGCTACGATGACGATTCCTCTCCTGCCGTTTCTGGCGGTAACGTCTATATGGCCTCGGTCAGCGGCATCGTGTATGCCTTCGGAGGCGCGGTGGTTCCAGAGTTTCCATCAACCATGATTCTGTCACTATTGATGGTTATTTTGACGCTAGCCGCCGTAGTTGCAACAAGAAGATTTCCCAAGAAGACCAAAATCCAATATTGATACGCTCCAACCTTTTTTCGGACCCGAATCTTTCTACGACGCGTGCGTGATGCAAGTTCAGTGTGGGCTGGGTCGCGCACGTGGCTCAATTTGGCAGGAAAACGTGACATGAGATTATAGACGAACAAGGTAGCGTGCGCTATGCGCGGAGGCTCAGTCTAGAGCTGTTTTCCACATTTGATGCACTTTGGTCCTATCGGCGGTTGGATAGTGTGGCATTTCTTGCACTCAACGACCAGTTGAGTTCCGCAGTTTTGACAGTAGTCGCCGAAGAAAGTTGGCTTTCCGCATTTGAAACAGTTGATTGAGAGCGAGAGCCCACAGCTGCTGCAATTGATCCAGCCAGGTTGAATTGGGGCATGACATTTGGGACACCTGGTTTCTAACGGATTGATCTTTCCACACATCGGGCAGACTTTGGCGTTTGAAGGAACTAGCTGACCACAGTATTTACAAGGTTTCTTGTAGCTTGACATGGTTCATCCTTTTTCCATCTTTTTGGCTGGAATTCTGTAATATAGTTTTTCATGACGTGCACCAACATAAGCTTCATATAATTCTGGCTTTATTGTTTAGCTCGACAAGTACTAGGTGTTGTGAAAATGCCATTAACATCTTTCACGAGGAATTTCGCGGACAACAGCACCGAAGCAGGATTTGAGTTTACGTTCTTTTGCGACATGTGCAACGACGGATACAAGACAAGCTTCACGGCGTCTAAAACCTACAAGAAAGCAGGATTCCTGCGCGGTTTGGGACGAGCTGCCTCAATAGGATCTTCTGTTCTCGGGAGAAACGAAGGCTACCAAGCACAGAGTGGAGCTGACGTAATCGCGGAAAGATTCCAGGGCATGACTCCTGAATGGCACAAGGAACACGAAGAAGCTTTCAAGCTTGCCCAGAATGAGGCTATGGGACACTTTCATAAGTGCCCGAAATGTGCAAAATGGGTCGACGACACATGCTGGAATGATGAGGATGGCCTCTGCGTTGGAGACGCCCCTCGCGCAGCAGCAGAGATTGCCGCCGCAAGGGCCACTCAGAGAAAAGAGCAGATTTGGAAAAAGGCAGAAGAAACCCAAGTATTCACGGGTGAAATCAAGGCAACGCAAACTATCTGCCCTCAATGCGGAAAACCAGCTGGAGCTGGCAAGTTCTGCTCGAACTGTGGAGCCCCACTTTCAATGATCAAATGCTCAAAGTGCGGGGCACAGAACGCACCTGGCACTAGATTCTGTGGCGAGTGCGGAAACAAACTCTAGATACGAAGCTTTCTCGGGACAGAAGCTTAGAAGAGAATAAGAGATTGGAAAGCGACGACCAAAAAGAGCAGAAGAACGTAATTGAGTGCTCCATGAGTTACACGCTCATCGACAAGAACGGCAAGCAAGTCGCGAATGGCGAGTGTAAGGGAACAGTCAGCAAAGAATACCTGACGATACTTCCAAGTTTTGGCGACATTCTGCCCTTCCACCTAAGAGAAATAGATCAAGTTGAAGCACATGACTACCGAATAACGTTGCCTATGGCGTCAAAAGAGAAGCTGACTCTCTTTGAACTGGGCCAATGCTATGAAGACTTCGCGAGAATATTGGCAGAACTCAGAAACGAGGTCATAATAAAGGATCTGCTCATGAATGAGACAGTCAGAAAACCTGACGTCGAAATGGAGTTCGTCTGCTACGATGAAAAGGGAAGCGAAAAACAAAAAGATGCAGGAAGAATTCGACTTTACGAAACAGGACTGGTCATCATTCCTCAAAATAGTCAAATGATGCGTATACCGTACAGCGACATCACTAACGTTTCAAGCGACCAGACCAGCGTCAAGATCAACACTGAGCTTGGAGAACAGTTTCTCATCGATAAAATGGGCTCAGAATTCAATGGGTTCCTGAACGAGTTCACATTGGCTTACAATGACTTACAGTCCAAAGCCGTTTCTTCAATCAAAACGTTGCTTCCAGCAATTGACTCTTTTTCCCTCCGAAGACTGGCAGCTCTTATGAGAGAAGGAAAGGCCGCCAGGAGGGCAGACATTGATGCTATCAACCCTTCACTATGGCAACAACTTGAGAAAAGGATAGCTGCCGCAGGAATGAACGAATCATACAACTTTCTGAAGAGCCTAGGCCGACAGGAGAAAATGGCCTTGGGCTTCAAACGAGGTCTCATAGGAGATTTGACAGGCGAGTACATATGGTTCCTTATCCCCGTTTATGGCGCACTTGAAAAAGGGTACGGAAACGCCATTGTGATTGAGGCAGCAGAAACAACAGTGGCAGAAACCGGTGGAAAAGCCACCTATTTCTTCAAAATAGTTGATAGACGAGACTTTCAAAATTACAAGGCTGCTGAACTGCTTGACACGCGCACGGACGATCTGTTGAAAACAATAAACCGTTGCATGCTCGACATAAACTTTCGCAGAGAACCCATCTACCTTCCAGACGAGAGTTTAGAAGAGGCCGACTACGTCAGATACAAGACTGCTGTGAAGAGCCTTTCTTCACTTCAACTCCTAAGGAGCTTGTACATCGGCAGAGTAGAACACTCAACGACTGAACAATGGGAAGAAGACACGATGGAACTGCTAAAATTCAACGTAACGGCATCAGAGGAACCGGCAAAGTGGAAAAGAGAATAAAACGCTAGCGGGCGTTAGGCTTATAAACGAATGGAACAATGTCTGAGGCAAAAGGAGGACTTGAAAATTGACTGAAAAAGCGCCAACTTCGGGCAACAACAAATTGCACGCATGGATTCTGTGGATTCTTGGAATAATTCTAGTGATCGCTGGAGTAGTGATCGTGTCAACGCCTGGCACTCATCTACGAGGTAGCGGTCTAGGAACAGCATTGCTTATACTGGGCTTCATAATGCTGATCATCGGTGTAGTAAGATACATGTACAAGAAACCCCAATAAACGCACTTCTCTAACCCTACGAATTCCTTTTTTATTAACGCACGCCTTTACTAAAGACGTCGGATTCTGGGAATCCACTTGGGTTTTTCATTTCTTAAGTACATGGCGAAAAGCAGAGCTTCTTCATTTATCAAAGTCTCGATTTTCTGTCGCTGTGAGCCATGTTATCCCCATTGATGTAGGTTAGATTGTCGTTCATAAGTATATTGAAAGTATATAGATACAATTTTACTGTTTCATTCTGTCACTTCAGCAAGCATACAGGTTTAGAGCAGAACCACTTAAAAGTTGTAGAAGTTTGATTAGTGGGAAAATTAGACCTAAGAAATCATTTTATTGAATTGTTTTCGCTCAAGAGCCAAGATACAACCCCGAGTCTACAGGTCTAGGGGTCATAAAAAGTCGATATTTTGTGCCAAATGCTATTAGAACTTTCGAAAGTCTGATCGGTGAGGAATCTATTCAAAAACATTGATGGACGAGACTATTGACTTGAAGATTGCGATAGAAGAATTGGGCGTCGTTAGAGAAGTATCAACAGTAATTAGCAAGATATTTTGAGATGAGAATAGGAAATCATCATCTTGAAGCTAACAACTTGATGTTCTCACAATACCCAACAATGTTCAAAAGGCAATTTGAACCTCAAAATCAGGTGAATGTTTGAGGCCATCGCTATATCTAGCGTGTGTGAAATATAGCAAAGCGTGTGCTGTTTATCCACTCCTCTACCAACTGTAGGTGCACCAGAAGGGAGAACGTTGTTTTTATCATTTTTAGCAGGGTTGAATTTCAACGGTTTTTAAAGATTCTGGAGTAGAATTTGGAAGTGCACTTTCATCATGCTTTTGATGTTGAAACGTCTTTTGAAGGCTCTATGAAATTCAATCACGCTAATAATGATAAAAAGGGCCCCTTAGACTTCGGGACTCGCGGTTGTAGGTAGTTTTTTGGCCCGACCGACCAAGAAATGACAGTCAAGTCACCTGCGAAGCTTTGATGTACTCGATAGCGTCACAAAAAAGCCGCAAGTTTAATGCATTAAACCGCGGGCGCTTGAGTTTCGTTCTAGGTAGCGATAGCAAGCGCGCCGGCTGCTCTTCCTTGTCGAGATGCAACAGCCCGAGATCCTCGTATCCGTTGGCATCCAGACTCCACTCGTCTTGGCCTCTCGCGCTGTCCGAAGCCCCCTGCAAGTACTTCTCGCTTCTCTCCCACTCCCCCAATCTTCTATAGGCGCCCCCAAGACCCAACAAAACGTATGACGTGTAGAACCTTCTGAACAGTGAGAGCGCCATGTTTCAAGGCAAGAAGTGGCTCTCGCATTGGCTTGAAACGCTGAGAGGAAAGGGGATTGAGAGGAAAGGAGAAGATGTTCAGCGTTTCTCTGCCTTTGCGCGAACCTCGAGAATCCGTCATGTTCAGCGGACTATTAAGGTGTTTTTCAGAATTATGCCCAATTTCGTCCGGAGCATGAAGAATGCAATAGTCTATGATTGGTGTATGCCAATTATTGAGAAGTGTGTGGTTATTCCGTAGATGACGTTGCTGGTTGTATCGACGTACGTGGTGATGTTTATCCAGTTGGTGCTGTTCCCGCTTGTTCCGAAGCGTCTTGCGACGTAAGATATGTCTCTGATGTCAACTCTCCCGTCTGGCACCCCGCTTGGACCTGTGAGGTCGGCGATCGGGTTCCAATTTGGGCTTGATGTGCTTGTTCCGAACTGTTTTGCGACGTAGGATATGTCTCTGATGTCAACTCTCCCGTCTGGCACGCCAAGCGTGGAGCCCGTGATGTCGCCGGGCAGCGTGAACTGCATCAGCTGAAGCCTGCTCTTCTGGTTCAGCGTCATGTTTGAACCGTCAAAGATTATTCTAACCGTTACGCTACCCGAGAACCTTGCGCCCACTATAACGTCAAAGTATCCTCCAGTCAAATTGCTCAACGCAACCGGAAAGCTCACAATTCCACTCGCCGTGGTCCAGCCCGCATACGTCACGTTCTGAAAGATCAGGCCAACATTATCCGACGGAAAAACTGTCACGTTTGAACCCGCTGGAGTTGACGAGCCGAACTCACCCATCAGAGGATAATGATCTGTATTGTTAGCGCCTATAAAGTATGAAATATCACCGATACCGTCGCTCCCCGTTACGTTCTGGTTTGCACCACTGAACAAGTCCGTACCATTATAGTCGCTCCAATAGTTTCCGCCAGAAGGATAACCGTCATCCCAAACAATGGTTGAGCCAGTGTAAGCCTGGATTATGTTGCTAATCAAATTGTTATGGTAGATTGTGGTATTGTTGCAATAAGAACCGATAAAGAGGCCATACTTGTTGTTTGCTGTTATGTTGTTTCCGCTGACGCTGATATAAGAAGACATACCGAGATCAACGCCAGTTTGGTTGTTTGCTGCTATGGTGTTTCCGCTAATGCTGATATAAGTGGAAGAACCGAGATCAACTCCATCCCAGTTGTTTGTTATGGTGTTTCCGCTAACGCTGTTATTGGATGAATAATAGATTTCGATACCTTCTCCGTTGTTTGCCGTTATGTTGTTTCCGCTTATGCTGTCGTTATTGGAGGAGGGATATAGCCAGACGCCATAACCGTTGCTTTCTGTTATGTTGTTTCCGGTAACGCTGTTGTCAGAAGAAGAGTTGAGCCAGATGCCATAATAGAATCCTGCGATTTTCACGTTTTTGATCGTTACGTTGCTGATTCCGTACATTTCTATTCCGGTAGAAATATAGACTTGTGTGCCTTGCAGCGTGTGGCCCGCCCCGTCGAAAATGATGTTGTTTCTTTGTATGATGACTGCGGGGGCGCTGCCCGTAACGTTTACGATGTTGTCTGTTGACGTGTAGGTTATGTTATCAATGGTGGAAATCGGCGCAGTTGGCGGGTTTATGCTTCCGTTAGCATTAATGTAAATGGTCTGAGTCCAAACATAATCAGATTTGACAGGCCGAACGTAGAACGCTAGGGCTAGCGCGCTCAACACGAGTAAAGATAATATGATTATAGAAACAGGTTTCCTGAACAATTCAACTCTCCTTTCAATAATTCAAGGAAGCTGTTCTAATAAAAACCTTGTGAAACAATCTTCCACTAGCACGCGTTATTGCAAGTCGCCGTTCAAATTCTCAGCCTCTTTGTTTGGCATTCTTCCTCACTTGTTTCTCAGGCATATGAAATCTCCACTCATTAAACACGAAATCTTCACCCTCATCTTCATCAGAGTCTTGCGCGCTCTTTGATTAGCTATGGCAAAATAATAGAGGGATGTTTCTCTTTCTGCCGTGCGTATGCACATCAGAGAGAAAGATAACTATACCCCATGGGTAGGGTAGCCATTTCCTTTTGCAGATCGGCCTTCTCAAATTCCAATATGTAGAAGGGCCAAGACGTGTTGACAAGAGTAGAGTACACGATTTTCCATTTCACTATAATGTTTCTCACATTCCTGGGCAACAACATAGTCGGTGGTTCACACCTGTACAAGGCGTTTGTTCTTATGAGAAACTTTCCGAATAGGGTCTTCTGGTCGTGGGGTGAAAGTCCTTCATCTACTATGACTATTCTCGCCTTCGGTTTTGCCACTCGGACCATTTCATCCAGAGCCTTTACTCTGTCACCGAAGGTGTTAACGCCGCCCACGTGAATAACCGCATCAAACGAATTTTCCTTGTAAGGAAGAAGAGAAGCGTTGGCCCGTTGCAGTTCAACGTTTTTCAACCCTCTTTTATCCATTTTCATTTTTGCGTAAGCCAGCATCCCATTGGAAATATCCATCGCTACGAGTCTACCTTCCGGACCGACCTGACGATTGATGAAAGGAAGGTTTCTTCCAGTTCCAGTAGACACGTCCAGAACCCTTGCTCCCCTAGCCACTCTCAGTCGCTTCACCCATATGCGTCTTTCAAACGGTTCCTGTCCAACGCTAAAGAACGGAGCAAAATAACACATGATGATGTCGTAACTCAAAGACATTCTGTCGTACGCAAGCATGAAGCTGTTGATTGAATCAGGTGTTATTCCACAAGCAATAAGAACGCAGAATCTGATACCACCTTGTTGACATGTTAACTCGGAGTGGTGATCTTGACGTCTTCTGAGCGTGACCGTGTACCGATCCTGCTCCTATGGCGTTTCAAATGGGCAGGTTGGATCGCATGAACTCATCGGAAGACAAAGGTGTCGGCATCAAAGGTTGGCTCTCGGGAAAAGTGCCGAAGGCCAAGCCGCAAGAACCTACGACCAGAAAGGTCGTTCTCGATAAGCATCGGATCGCCATTTTACCCTTCGTCAACATGAGTCCAGACCCAAACGACGAATACTTCGCAGACGGCATGACAGAAGAAATCATATCAACCGTGTCAGGAATCAGTGGTCTCGACGTCATTTCAAGAACCTCGGTCATGCGCTACAAAAAGACCGAGAAGTCAGTGAAGGAGATAGGGGGGAACCTTGAAGTTGGATCGGTCCTCGAAGGAAGCTTCAGGAAGGCCGGAAACAGGATACGGGTAACTACGCAACTTATCGACGTCGCGGCGGACAAACACTTGTGGGCACAGAACTACGACAGGAACCTAGACGATATATTCGCGGTTCAGAGTGATGTGGCAAAACAAGTTGCAGAGGCTCTGCGGGTACGAATACTCTCCTCTGAGAAGGAACGCGTCGAGAAGAAACCAACAGAAAACACAACGGCCTATTCCCTATACCTCAGGGGCAGGTATCACTGGAACAAGCGTGACGTACACGAACTCAAGAAGGCGATGGAGTACTTCGAGCTGGCCGTGCACGAGGACCCAGGCTTCGCCCTCGGCTACGTCGGACAGGCGGACTGCGCAGTCTTGCTCCGAATCAACTGGTACATCGATCCAGAGGAGAACCTGGCGAAGGCCAAGGCGATGTTGGAGAGAGCCCTGCAGCTCGACCCAGCGCTGGCCGAGGCGCACGCCACCTTGGGATTAGTCTGTTATGATGAGTACGAACTCCGCAGGGCCGAGGAGGAGTTCAGGAAGGCGATCGAGCTGAAGCCCAGCTACGCGACGGCCCACCATTGGTACTCCCTTCTCTTGCGCTATGAGTTGCGGTGGGATGAAGACTTGAGGGAGGCAGAGAAGGCCGCCGAGCTCGACCCCCTCTCGCCAGTAATCATCGCCAACCTTGGGTTCCACTACTCCAGTAGGAAGGATTTCAGCAAGGCTGCCGAGAAGTACAGGATTGCGGTCGAACTGGGGAGTGAGGGCACCCATGAAAGTCTATTCTTCGCCTACGGGAGGATGAAGAAGTACGACCAGATGGAGAAGGAAGCGGAGGCCGCTGCGAGATACCACAAGGACATTTTCCCCCAGTTCAGGACCTTTTTTGACGTCTACGGGGCGTATTTCAAGGACGATAAGGAGACTGTTAGGAGGCTTCTCCCTGAACTTGAGGCTCACCCCAAGGAGACCGGTGCGGGCGCAACCGATATTGCGAAGTCTTATTTCTTCTTGGGCGACGTCGACAAGGGTTTCGAGTGGCTCGAGCGAGCATACTCCAAGAGAGAAAGCGATCTCTTGGGCATTCAGTTATCGGAAGCCCTAGACGGGGTCCGCACGGACACGAGGTACCTTGACCTGCTGAAGAGGCTCGGACTGGACCAGAATGCACAACCGACAAGCTAGGATGCTTACCAAGCAACGATTTAGCTTAACGTGCGGCCTCTATCCATCGTCCTAGCGATTCATCCTAACAGAACCCTGACGATTCGCGTTTTAGGCGTGATTGAGCGTTCTTCCAAAAGTGATAAGAACGCTAAATCTAATATCATTTTGATGATAGTTTGAGTTTAACGTTGGGGATTGGCTTTGGCTCCACTTGAGCGTGACCGTGTTTCGCCTTCTGGTACCGTCTCTACTGGGTACGTAGACCTTGACAGACTGTTGGACGGCGGTCTGCCTCCCAACTTGGCAGTAGCGTTAACGTCTCCGTCTTGTAACGAAAGAGATCTGTTGGTTGAGGGCTTTCTTGAAACTGGAGCAAGAAACGGCGAAGTCACATTCTACGTGACAATAGATCCAGGCGCTGCGAAGCCTCTCGCAGAAGAGTTTCCCTCAAACTATCATCTAATCGTGTGTAACCCTCAAGCAGACGCTCTCGTAGAGGATTTGCCCAACGTCTCTAAGCTTAAGGGAGTGGAAAACCTCAATGACGTTAGCATGGCCCTGACTTCAGCTATTCGCAACCTTGATCCATCGCTGAAGGGCCCGAGAAGAATCTGTCTAAGCCTTGTTTCAGATGTTCTGCTCCAGCATCATGCGGTTCAAACGAGACGCTGGCTGACGTCGCTCCTTGCAGAGCTGAAGTCGGCTGGATTCACGACTCTGGCGGTCATCGACCCGCAGATGCACCCGTCGGAAGAGCTTCACGCTATTCTCGGCTTGTTCGACGGAGACATCAGCATCTACGAGAAAGAAGCCGACAAGGATCGCGGAAAGTACTTGAGGATCAAGAAGATGGGCAACAGCAATTTCTTGACAGACGAACTGCCACTCTCTGTTTCGCGCTTAAAGATTGTGCCTAAAGTCAAGTCGCTAGAATCTATGATTGAACAAGCGGTTTTTGATATTCATCGGATCGCAGTGTTACCGTTTGTTAGCATGAGTCCAGACCCAAACGACGAATACTTCGCAGATGGCGTGACGGAAGAAATCATATCAACCGTGTCTGGAATCGGTGGTCTCATTGTCATTTCAAGGACATCGGTCATGGGCTACAAGGGAACGACCAAGAAAGTCGAGGATATTGGAAGGGAACTCAAGGCGGGGTCAATCCTCGAAGGGAGTTTCAGGAAAGCCGGGAACAGGATTCGGGTCACCACACAGCTAATCGACGTGGCAACCGATGGACACCTGTGGTCGCAGAATTATGACAGGAACTTGGACGACATATTCGCGGTCCAGAGCGACGTGGCCAAGCAGGTTGCGGAGGCTCTGCGAGTCCGAATACTCTCCTCAGAGAAGGAACGTGTCGAGAAGAAACCAACGGAAAACACGACTGCCTATTCCCTATACCTCATGGGCAGATACCACTGGAACAAGCGATACTCCCCCCAAGCCATCAAGAAAGCGTTAGAGTACTTCGAGCTCTCCGTGCACGAGGACCCCAACTTCGCCCCCGGCTACGCCGGACAAGCGGACTGCGCCGTCTTCCTCCGAAGCACTTGGGACACAGACCAAAAAGAGAAACTTGCAAAGGCCAAGACGATGGCGGAAAAAGCTCTGCAACTCGACCCAACGCTGGCCGAGGCACACACCACCCTAGGATTAGTATACTGGAGCGAATACGACCTACGCAGGGCCGAGGAGGAGTTCAGGAAGGCAATTGAGCTGAAGCCAAGCTACGCGACGGCCCACCAGTGGTACGCCGCGATCTTGCTCTCAGAGCTTAGGTGGAACGAAGCCCAGAAGGAGATAGAGAAGGCAGCTGAGCTTGACCCGCTCTCGGGGATAGTCATCCTCAATCTCGGATCTTACTATGTTGCAAGGAGGGATTGGCAGAGGGCTGCTGAGAAGTTCAGGATTGCTGGCGAACTGGGAAACGAATTCGCTCACAGTAGCCTAGCCTGGACCTACGGTATGATGAAGATGTACGACCAGATGGAGGAGGAAGCGGAGGCCTTTGCAAGACTTCGTCAGGACACTCTCCCTCGAATCAGAACCTACATCGATGCCGTTAGGGCGTACGTCAAGGGCGATAAGGAGGCCCTCAGGAGGCTCCTTCCCGAGCTTGAAGCTTATCCCAAGGAAACCGGTGCGCAGGCAACAATGATCGCGGATTTTCATTTCTTCTTGGGTGATGTTGACAAGGGTTTTGAGTGGCTTGAACGAGCATATTCCAAGAAAGAAATGGATCTCTTGGGAATTCAGTGGGATTGGGATTTGGATGGGGTCCGCACTGACCCTAGGTACCTCGACCTGCTGAAGAGGCTCGGACTGGACCAGAATGCACAACCGACAAGCTAGAAAGCCTAAGATACCGCGCGCTTTTCCGCAAAACCTCAAAGGGCATAAGAGCAAGTAGCGCGCGTTGTCTATCTCCGTCTTTTTCTTAGCACGCGCTAAATCGAAGGCTTATATGACTTCCAAACTCATAAAATTCATGTAGAATGCTGGATGGGAGCTGATGAAGAGCATCTCAGATATCAAAGTCTTAGTTTTGGAAGGCACACCTAGGGAACGCGGCCAAACTCATGGAAAAGCCTTGAAATCACTCATAAACGAGGGCATTGAAATATGGAAATCTCATCTTCAAAATGTGACTGGAATTGATCCGGATAACTATTTTGAACAATTTATGAAAGAAACTAAGCTTGTTGCTGCCGCGGAAAAATGGGCGCCACATCTATTGGAAGAGGTCAAGGGAATCGGAGAGGGAGCTGGAGTCGATTTTAACACTATTTTCGTCTGGCAGTGTGCCGATGAAGAATGGTGGTATCGACCTTATCCCCCTGTGAAACAGGAATCCAACAGTTGTAGTTCGTTGGGCTGTTCAAAAGTAGGGAATAACCCGGCGGTTATAGCCCAAAATATGGACCTGCCAAATCATAATGATGGCTATCAAGTGCTTTTACACATAAAACAAGGCGAATCTTTGGAATCTTTTATTTTCACGATTGCGGGAGTAATTGGTTTAAATGGCATGAACAACACGCCATTGGGAATATGCTGTAACACTTTGCTTGATCTAAATCATGCTGCAGACGGTCTACCAGTAGCCTTCATTGTTCGGAGTGTCTTGGAACGACCTAGCGTGGACAAGGCAGTAGAGTTTATTCAGAAGATTAAGCATGCTTCTGGCCAAAACTACATTATCGGGGATGGGGAGAGGGCCGTTGATTTTGAGTGTTCGGCCAATAAAGTTTGCCAGTATGCTCCTTGTGGAGAAGTCAACAGGGTCTACCACACAAATCACGCAATCATAAATGCTGACAAAGCCTCCTGGGTTACCGGTTTTTTTAACACACTGGCCAACTTCAATTATCTCGAAAGTCAGCCGAACGACCCTGCCCATAGGTCTATTCTGGAAGGAACCAAGAACATATTTAACACGCTGTCCAGATTCAACTTTCTCGAAAGCCAGCTAAGAGATCCTTTGAAAAACATCAGTCCTGAAGTAATAAGGGCCATTCTAGGTACTCATGAAAGCCCAATCTGCGTGCACAACACCCACCAGCCAGGGTTTAGCACATTAGGGTCTATGATCATGGTGCTATCGTCTCCTCCAGAACTGCACCTTGCCTCGGGCCCTCCTTGCTCCAAGGAATACAGAGTATTCAGATTCTAAATGTCATGATACTAATAGCGCGCTAGAGAGATCAGAAAGGTGTCAGTAGTGTTTGACGTTTCGAATTACTCGAATTGGCTTGATTGGTGATTTGGTTTGCTTGAAGGTAAGACTGTGAATTTGAGAGTTATTGAGAAGGAAGATTTTCCGATATTGGTTGAATGGTTTGGCGAACTAGAATTCTGGGGAGAATACAAAAGTTTGGGACAGCTATCGAAGGGTAACATTGAGAAATGGTATGACAGGGCGTTTGCTGAGGGTGGAAGATGGTTCTTCATGGAGAAGAAGGATGGAACCAAGGTGGGTTTCATAGAACACTTTCCTCGGGGGAACTTGTTGGAAATAGGTTATGGCGTGATTTCGACCGAAAGAGGAAAAGGATACTGTACCGAAGCTGTCCAACTGATGGTGGACTACTTGTTTTTGTCCAAAGACATCGTCAGGGTTCAGGCATTAACCCACATTGAGAACAAAGTTTCACAGAGGATTCTAGAAAATGCTGGTTTCAAGAAGGAAGGGACGCTTCGAAAGTCTGTATTCATTATGGGAGTCTGGGCAGATCTCCACATCTTTAGCATTCTTAGAGAAGAATGGAAAGAACCCAAGATATTGATAAAAGCTTCGTGAAAGAAAGCCCGTTTTGATTTCTGAAGAAAACCTATAACTGCATATAGGAGATAACCATTCGGAGTCTAACATTGCACAATGGTTCTGGGGAAGGGCAATCGTATGAACTCGTCGGAAGACAAGGGTATTGGCCTCAAAGGTTGGCTCTCGGGAAAGACACCAAAGGCTAAGCCGCAAGAATCAAAGATTGAACAGGCTGTCCTCGATACACATCGGATCGCCGTGTTGCCCTTTGTAAACATGAGCCCAGACCCAGCGGACGAATACTTCGCAGACGGCGTAACAGAGGAAATCATCTCGACCGTATCTGGAATCAGTGGTCTCATTGTCATTTCAAGGACGTCGGTCATGGGCTATAAGGGGACGACTAAGAAAGTTGAGGAAATTGGAAGAGAACTCAAGACTGGGTCAGTTCTCGAGGGTAGTTTTAGGAAGGCGGGCAACAGGATACGGGTCGCCACACAGCTAATCGACGTCGCAACCGACGGGCACCTGTGGGCCCAGAATTACGACAGGACTTTGGACGACATATTCGCAGTCCAAAGTGACGTCGCAAAACAGGTTGCCGAGGCTCTGCGAGTCCGAATCCTAGCCGCGGAGAAAGAGCGTGTGGAAAGGAAACCTACGGAGAGCACGCTCGCCTACACTCTCTACTTGAAGGGAAGGAGCCTTTGGAACAAGCGTGACTTGAAGGACATCAAGAAAGCAATGGAGTACTTCGAGCTGGCTGTGCACGAAGATCCCAACTTCGCCCTCGGCTACGTCGGACAGGCGGATTGCGCAGTCGTGCTCCATAGCTGGAGCATCGATCCAGAGGAGAACATATCGAAGGCCAAGACGATGGCGGAGAAAGCCCTACAGCTCGACCCAACGATGGCCGAGGCACACGCTACTTTGGGGACGACCTATTCTGGCGAGTACGACCAATGCAGATCCGAGCAGGAGTTTAGGAAGGCGATTGAGCTAAAGCCAAGCTACGCGACGGCCCACCAATGGTACTCTTCGGTCTTGCGCTACGAGCTGCGGTGGGACGAAGCCCTGAAAGAGATAGAGAAAGCTGTCGAGCTTGATCCCCTCTCGCCGATTATCATTACCCACTTAGGGTATTACTACTATTCAAGGAGGGATTGGCAGAGGGCTGCCGAGAAGTACAGGATTGCGGTCGAACTAGGGTATGAGGGGGCTCGTGGCGACCTATTCGTGGTTTACGGGATGATGAGGATGTACGACCAGATGGAACAAGAAGCCGAGGCTTATGCAAGATACTGCCAGAACATCTGGCCCCGAATCAGGACCAACATTGACGTCTACAGAGCGTACCTCAAGGGCGACAAGGAGACCGTCAGGAGGCTCCTCCCAGAACTTGAAGCCCATCCCAAGGAGACAGGTACGCTCGCAAGCGAAATCTCAGATTATTATTTCTTCTTAGGCGATGTCGACAAGGGCTTCGAGTGGCTCGAACAAGCATACTCCAAAAGAGAAGGGAGCCTCTTACGCATTCAGTATGATCGGTTCTTTGACGGGGTACGCACAGACCCGAGGTACCTCGACCTGCTGAAGAGGCTCGGACTGGACCAAAATGTACGACCGACAACCTAGGACGTTTCATAACGATCAGCGCACGCGCTGAATTGTCAACCAGATTTTGCATATGCTAGAGCATGCCATCCGAACATCAAATTGAAACGCACTAAGACGCTAATGCAAGGAGACGACTGTTGCGACCACACGTTCTATTGGGAAGAATGAATAACGAGAGACTTAGACTCCTTAAGCCAGTTATGGCTATACCGAAAAGTTATAGTTGAATCGAAAGAAATGTTAAACACAACCGAAGGCTAGTTGGAAGTTTCAGCATGGGTAACTATGAGCACAGAAGCAAGACTTCAAAGCCATTCATCCATTTCTGGGAGTCGTTGGCGACAGGTAACAAAGGAGGAAGAGAGAGGGCACGGTACGTCCTGAAGCCTGTGAATGAATACTGCAAGAGTGCAAAGAAGATTCTTGAGATAGGATGCGGACCTGGAGGGGTCTTGGTCAATCTTCCAAAAAAATATGATATCTACGGTTTGGACATTGAACGTGACTACATTGAGTTCTGCAGGAAGAGAATCCCTCACGGAACGTTCTTTGTCTCTAGCATGCACAACTTCAAACTTGACGAGAAATTCGACGTCATATTCTCTGCAGACGATGCAGTTAATTTTCTGAAGGACTTCGACCAGTGGAAATCAACATTCAAGGCAGTGGATGAGCATCTCAACAGCCATGGGCTGTTCATCTTTGACGTGTTCACACCGAAAATGCTTAGAGACACGCTTCGAG
>DASPTR010000046.1:0-3872 GCA_035623315.1 Candidatus Acidiferrum sp.
TTTGAAAATCTGTCTCAAGGTGCAAAGACTGGCGCAAAAAGCGGTTTCGTATTCTCTCTCTCGCACACTCTTGTCGAGTTCTCGCTCGTCATGTTGTTGGCCTTCGGACTCGTAACGTTCGTGCATGATTCAGCCGTGAAAAGTTTAATCGGAATTGCTGGAGGGATCGTTCTAATCGCTTTTGGCGCCCTGCAGATTCGCGAATCTGCGATGTCCAAATTTGGGGAGTCTAAGCAGGCTAAGGGTGGATCAGCTAGACTTTTTCTCTTAGGCCTTGCCTTAACAGGGCTGAATCCTTTTTTCATCGTTTGGTGGCTCACCGCAGGCTCTCAGCTCATCATCATTTCGCTAGAATTCGCCTCGTTTGCCGGCGTTCTCTTGATGTATCTGTGTCACGTCTGGATGGATTATGTTTGGCTCATATCTACAGCGCACTTCGCCAAGGTAGGATTGAACCTCGTGGGACTGAAATTGTACAGACTGCTCCTAGGAGCATTCGGCGTGGTTCTGATCTATTTTGGGCTAAACTTCCTTCTGAGTTCTTTATGAACCTGCACATTCGCTCTGCAAGTGAAAAAAAGAGGGAGATGCGAAAATACGTTCGAAAATATTTTTTAAGTGGTCAGTGTGAAAAGGCACATGCTTAGGAGCATTTGATTCCTAGAGTTTTCGCCAGTCGCCTAACGTCTTTGTCTGTCATCCATTCTGTGTTTAAGTATTTGAGAATTCTTTCGTCATTCAATCCTATTCTGCGGGCCTCGTTTACAGTGTGCCGGTAAGCCTCTATCTCCGTGGGTCTGTCTGTGTAGCTATAATTGTCGTCGAAAAGTTCTTTTCCCTCCATGAATTGCCTCACATGAACGAGTTCGTGAATTATGTCTAAGTAAATGTCGACGAAGTCTCCCACTTTCAGGTAGTTGGCCCCAATGAGGATGTGACCATCATGGGGGTTGACTCCCATGTAACCTCTTGTTCCAGCAAACTCCACTTTTAGATCAGCTAGGACCTTTTCTGTTCTTTCTCCGAATATTTTTTTGACGGCTTCGACTTTTTCGAAGCCTTTGAAGTAAGTCATGAATGGATGCAGTTTAATTGGTACGTCGCGCGTTATTTTGACTTTCAACTGCGATTCGATGATTTTCCTCTCCAGTTTCGACCTATATCTCACCGTGTGCATTAGTAAAGTTTATCCTTCTGCAAAAATGTGTCTGCTCATATGTTTGCCGTAAAGGCCATGACCCGACAAGACTTTCCGTTTGCAGTGCGGATAACTGATCAGATGAACTGGGGCATGGTGGAAAGCGACTTTGAATTCATGATGAAGCTTGAACCAGAAGGATGCTTCGTGCTGTTCGACAACCATGAAAGAGTTGGAATAGCAACGACCACGAGCTTCGGCAAAATAGGCTGGTTCGGAAACCTGATCGTCACAGAAAGCCAGCGAAACAAGGGAGCAGGCTCATTACTGGTGAAGCATTCTGTCGATTATCTGAAGAGCATTGGCACAGAGACTGTTGGCTTGTACGCTTACGCCGACAAGGTCGATTTCTACAAAAGGCTCGGCTTCGAATATGACTCAGAATTTGCAGTTTTGAAAGGCAAAGGCTTTTCTTCACAAAAACGAGAAGGCACCGTACACGTGACGGGAAAGGACATGCAGAAAATCATCGACTACGATAGCCTCTGTTTCGGAGCTTCACGAAGCAAGGTGCTTGGGCCCATAATGGCTGACTCTAGCAACGTCGGCTATATATGCGTCGACAAAAACAGGATGCGCGGATATGCCTTAGCAAAGGTTTATGATGGCATAGCTGACGTTGGACCCTTAGTCTCCCAAAAGGGCCGCAGTGACCTAGCCATCAATCTTTTGAAAGCTGTCCTTGACAGGTTAAAAGATGCCAGAGTTTCGCTGTGCCTGCCAAAAAAGGATAAACCACTTCTCAACATGCTGGAAGCCAACGGGTTTGTCGAAAGTTTTCCGCTGATGAGAATGTTTCTTAATCCGCGCCCAATGAGCGAATGCGTTTACGTTGCCGAATCTTTAGAGCGAGGTTGATCGTCAAAATGTCTTCGGACCTTTCGAGAATACTAGTCAGCGACTTTCTCGAGAAGTCATGGGCCTGTGTCGAAGCCATCGTCGGGGAACTCGCGACGTTCAAAGGGGAAAAACGTGTTGATGCTCCGCTCTTCTGCTTCAAGGATGGGCGGAGAGTAGACGTCAAAGTTAGCGGTTCCCACTTCTTCTTAAGATCCTCTGTTGAATATTCCAATCCTCAATTGACTGTTGAAGAAGTTCAGGGAATCATAGCTGCTCGCCTCTTAGAAGTGTGTAGCAACTATTTTCATCAATATGGGCTGCATAAGCCTGACGAAAAGGACATAGGCTCTTTGTGTGAAATCTTGAAAAAACCCTCTGAGGGACCGGTGGTCGCATTTCTTTTGAACACCGATGATATTGAGCCCGACAGGTATTCTATGAACCCCCTTAAAGAGTCCATAGTGACCAGTGGGCAAAGTGCGTTCCCAACTGCAAACGTTAAGACTGAGAGTCTGCTGATCGATCAAAAGTTCGTGCAGAAGTATGAGGGTATGCTCATTTCTAAACGTGAAATCGAGCAGATAGGTCGACACCTTCAAAGTTGCGGCAACAGTTACATGAGCATGGTGGACGCAGTAAAATACGAAGATCTCCATAATCTGTCAGAATCTTTCGGGATCGATCTCAATCTCTATTCTATGCGGCTTCCGCTGACGATGCTGGCCGAAGAGAAAACGGAAGGTCTGCTGCACTATGTCATAAGACAAACTCACACGGGCTACGAATCAGTCGAATGCGTGTACAGATGCATGGGCAGAAGCATGAAGAATCTGACGACGCTGTTAACGGTGCCACATTCTGCGAAAGGATACGGCTCTAAACGTGCGGCTCGAGGCAGAATCTACTTTGAAGGGGCGAAGCTGAAAAGCGTCAAAGTTGACTATCGAACAGTCCTGCTTTATCCGAACGCTATGGACCCAAGTGATGTCAGCGTCGCGCAGGCTGATGACAACTTCGCAGTAGACGGAGAGAAGCTTGGCTCTTACCATTATGCTGAAACTCCTTCGTCGCCTCAGTTCTTTCTCTACAGTCTCGCTTCGCCGGAAGACGCAGTTTTGTGGCACGGCATCGGAGCCTTCGGGGCGTCAGAACTGCTTAAGAGCTATACGACGACAAGGATGGCTTGTGCCAAGGACCTAGTGGTCAAGGGCCTGAGCGAGAAGTACGGCATAGCCACGAAAGTTCCATTGCAGTTTAACCTTGACCCGAAGTTCATGTGGGGCCATCCGGTACACCACAACATAGATGCGAGCATAGGCTGCGTTGAGGATTTGAAGAGCCTCACGAGCTTCGGAATGAGACTGGAGCGCCTGCCAATCGAGCAGTACATTCGCAAATAAGCACAACATCATTTTTGCATCGCAAAAAGAGCTTCTCTTGTTCTTGCGCCAGAATCCTTTAAAAGCAGACTCTAATTTCATAGGATGACCCAAATGTTCTTCAGACAGGTCAAACAATACGGAGACAACTTCTCCTACATCGTCGGCGACGAAACAAGCAAAGAAGCTGCGGTCATCGATCCAAGCTTCAACGCAGATGAAATACTCGCGCAGGTAAAGGACCATGGCTACAAGGTGAAATACGTTATCAACACTCATCATCACTCAGATCACACCGCAGGAAACGAGGAAATAATGAATGCGTCCCACGCAAAACTGGTCGCGCACAGACTGTCCAGCGTGCACAAAGACGTGAGCGTAATCGACGAAGAACTGATAAAAATCGGAAAAACTACGATCAAGGTCATTCACACGCCCGGCCACACTCCGGACAG
>DASPTR010000047.1:0-14289 GCA_035623315.1 Candidatus Acidiferrum sp.
GTTGAAAAGGTAGGACTGATAAGCCTGCGGAAAAAGCTCCAACAACCGTGGCGGAAGCCTCCTGAAAGCTCCAACATAATCACCAGGTCTCGCCGCAAGATGCCTCAGCATCAAACGCTCATAACGAAGCTGCTTCGGATAATCCTCCAACGCCTTCTTGAAATCACCAGTCACACGAAGTGCCTGCCTTGCCCCTCGAGAATCAGGATGCTCAAACAAGCCTGACCGAGCCAAAAAGATCATCGCCGCCTTCTCGAAGTCTCCCCTGACCATTGCCCGCCCGACCAAGTGCGTCACAGGCCTAACTGTCCCGAACCGCTGATGCCCAAAAAAGTTAGGGAACCCTCCGAGCTGCTCTGCCTCCTGCATCAACCTGTCGATTCGCCGTCTGACGGTTGATTCAACATGCCTGATCCCGCTTATCCTCAAGCGAAAACCATTACCAAGAAGATAAAACTGCGAAAGCCCAAAGCCCACGTAACCCACGGGACGAAGCTCTATGTCCTTAACGCTGACCCTGTCTGCCTCGTCCATTGTTGCGCCTTCGGCAGTAACAAACTGGGCCGTAACGGCCCTAGTGTCCTTCAAACCCGCAAACTGAACCCGACTGGCCACGACGCCGAGCTGATCAGCAACAGCCTTAACGGCAGAGATCGTATCCCAATTACGCTTAACTAGAACGCAGAGCAGAAACCTATTCCTAGAACGGGAGCAGCCGAGAACGCTTTGTCTACTGGGCTTCGAAACAGTTGCTCGTGAATCGTCGACCAGCATCTCTTCAACGACAAAATCGTCAAAGCTGCGTCTGATCTCACCGCCGATGCCTGGACCACGTGTGCCGTACACTTCTATGCCCATTTGTTTCTCTAAACGAGGAACAATCAACAGCCTCGGCCGCCTAAAGAAGAGGAAGCCGACCCGTAATCCTGTCCACCTTCCCAGATGGTGCAGGACCTATTCCAAGACAAGTTATCGTGTTCGGAGGCACCTCAGTGAGCCCCCTGTCAACGATCAGAGCACAGGGCAAACCCAGCTCCTTAGCCAACCTTTCACACTTCAGCAGTTCCTCCTCAGTCTTCACCTTAACAGCAATCTTCCGCTGACCCTCACCCAACCATTCTTCCCACCACGTTCTATGGTGTTTGCGAGCCTCTTCAGCCGCAGAGACCGCCGCATGCGCAGCCTGAGCAGCCGTCTTACCCTTGCTCAGCTTCAGATCAGAATGAAAAACAATCACCTGCTTATACAGGAAATCACTCATCCCGTTTCCAGCCATTCCTAATGATGTTGCCTCGAAGTTCTTAAGGATTAACAACCAAATACTGCAACAACAGGTAACCCAACACAGCCATAACCCTCGGACTTCGCAAGACACGCAGAAGAGACTTACCCTGAAAATCCAAATCCCTAACGCCCAACAAACTCTTGTCCAAACCGAGACTCCCACAAAGACCGATCAACTCGTCAATCCTCCGATCAGACATGGAATCAAGCATCCTCCTAGCTCTCAGCATAATACCCAAGTCAAACCCAAGAACCTGATCACACCGCCTCCGATACTCATCCAAGAACGCAGCTGAAAAATCACCTTCCCGCAGCGATTTTGAGGCAACCTGCGCCGCGATCTCAGCACAAGTCATACCGAGAATCACCCCGCCTCCCGTCGTAGGCTTCACCTGAGAAGCAGCATCGCCCACCGCCAAAAACCCACTTGAACACGTCTTGGAAATAGGCCCACCTAACGTTAACGGATGAAACGCAATCTGAAGGACTTTTGCATTCCGCAACTTCACAGAAGCCACAGGATGCTTAAGCACAAACTTCTCCAAGAGTTCCTTCGGGTTTCCATGCTTCGAGGCCAATCCGACCTTAGCTTTTCCGTCGCGTTTGGGTATCAGCCACGCGTAGAACCCAGGAGAATACTCTTGTCCGAGGAACACGTTGACCATGTCCAGTTCAAGATCCTCGCTTGTTTCAACCTCAGCCTCGACTGCGCTTACAAGCCCACGTCTATCAAGAGTCCGAAGACCCGCTTGTCTCACGAGCCTCGAGGCCACACCCTCAGCATCAACCACTATTCTGGCCCTAATCGTCTCGACTTCATTCTTTCTGGTTACGATGACCCCACTAACGCGGCCATCCTCAACCAGCAACCGCTCAACGCGCGACCCATATTGATACGTCGCTCCATTCTTCAAAGCTATTTCCGCAGTATGCTGATCAAACAGGGCTCGATTGACCACACACGTCATCGGCGACGGGAACCTGATTGAAAAACTCTTGCATCGAGGCGAATAGAATGTTGCTCCGTAAAAAGTGTTCTCGACGATTCCGGCGGGCAGAGGCAGCAGATTCACTCGTCTAAGACCATTGAGGCTCAAATGTCCCGCGCAATGAGACGGGATGCCGACTTGCGTATGTTCTTCTAAAACTAAAGTGTTTACCCCGTGTCCTGCAAGGCCCGCCGCTGCAGCTGAGCCGCATGGGCCTGCTCCGACAACTATGGCGTCCGGCTCGCTGGTCATCTGTTGCACTCTTGCAATTTCAAAATTGCACGTTTCAGCCTACCATTTCGACTCGTCTTTTTCCACGGGCCATAGAACTCGTGCGGATTTTGCCGCCTATTTCCAGTCGCATGAGCAGCTCATTGAAGTCCCTTGTTCCCAAATCTTCATAGTCCTTGCTCAGCGCGTCAAACAGTTCCGTGTCGGTCATGGCTCCTTTCTTGGCAAGAATCTCCAGCATCACGTAATAGGCCGGATGAGTCCTCCAAGTTCTTGACGGCACAGCAGTATTCCCCTAAGCCACTGGCGTCGTGGGCTTTTGTACTTGACGAACTTGCTGCATGAAACCCTTGTACCATTTTTCCATGTCAGGCGTGACTGATGGGCCAGTCTTTTTCAGGGCTTCTTCGAAGTCTTTCATCATAACTTCTTTAGCTTCAATGTTCACTCTTAAAGCATGCAAGGCTGATTCCCTACACAGGGCTTCGATGTCGGCGCCCGAATAATTCTTCGTCAAGGTAGCCAGCTGTGCCAGGTTCACATCCTTCGCCATCGGCATTTCCTTAGTGTAAATCTTGAATATCTGCTGCCTGCTCTTTTCATCAGGTTCAGGAACGTAAATTAGCCTATCAAATCTTCCAGGACGAAGAACCGCCGGGTCGACAATGTCAGGCCTATTCGTCGCGGCTATCACCACGATATCCTCCAACGTTATGAGGCCATCCATCTCGGTCAGCAGCTGGCTAATGACTCGTTCTGTTACCCCGCTGTCTGCGAAGCCTGCACCCCTGCGCGGCGAAAGTGAATCTATCTCGTCGAAAAATATCACCGCTGGCGCAGCCATCCGGGCTTTTCTGAAGACTTCTCTTATGGCTTTTTCCGATTCACCCACCCATTTAGAGAAGACTTCTGGACCCTTAATCGTTATAAAGTTCGCCTCGCTCTCAGTCGCGACACCCCTGGCCAAGAGGGTCTTTCCGCAGCCAGGCGGCCCGTAAATCAGGATTCCCTTGGGCGGCTTAATTCCTAGCCTCTTAAAAATTTCAGGACTCTTCAAGGGCCATTCCACCGCTTCTTTGAGTTCCTGTTTGGCTTCATCCAAACCTCCGATGTCGTCCCAGTGGACCGTGGGAACCTCAATGTACACTTCGCGCATGGCCGTCGGAGTTACCTCCTTGTAAGCGTTACTGAAATCATCCATGGTTACCTCCATCTTTTCCAGCACGGCCGGAGGTATGCGTTCTTCTTCCAAGTTTATCTGCGGCAAATATCGCCGAAGGGCTTTCATGGCCGTCTCTCGGCCCAGAGCCGAAAGGTCAGCGCCCGTGTAGCCATGAGTCATGTCTGACAGTTTCTTCAAGTCAACATCCGTCGCCAACGGCATTCCACGTGTGTGAATCTGAAGAATCTCATATCGTCCCTGTTTGTCTGGAACACCTATTTCAATTTCCCTGTCGAACCTGCCTGGTCTGCGAAGTGCAGGGTCAAGGGCTCCAGGACGGTTGGTCGCTCCGATTACTATGACGTTTCCCCTGCCAGATAAGCCGTCCATCAGTGCCAAAAGCTGAGCGACAACGCGTCTTTCAACCTCTCCCGTAACCTCCTCTCGTTTTGGCGCAATCGCGTCTAGTTCATCGATAAATATTATGCTCGGCGCGTTCTGCTGCGCCTGCTGAAAGATTTCTCTAAGTCTCGCTTCAGACTCTCCGTAGAATTTGCTCATGATTTCAGGCCCGTTTATCGAGAAAAAGTTCGCCTCAGACTCGTTCGCCACGGCCCTGGCTAACAAAGTTTTGCCGCAACCTGGAGGTCCATGCAAGAGCACTCCTTTCGGCGGGTCAATTCCGAGCCTCTGGAACAGTTCAGGATGTCTGAGCGGAAGCTCCACCATCTCTCTTACTCTTTGAATCTCCTCGTGCAGGCCTCCAACGTCCTCATACGTCGTGCGCGGCAGCCCTTTTCCTTCAGGTGTTGGTTCATTTAGGATAGTGAGTCTCGTCTCCGCTGTGACTTTTATTATACCATGCGGACGAGTCTTCGTGACGGTAAACGGAATAGAATGCCCCAGCATCATCACGAGAGTTGTGTCGCCTTCAACGAGCGTCCTCTCCATCAGACGATTCTTGACAAAATTCGTGAAATCCTCATCAACATTGAGTCTCATGTCCACCGGCGCCAACGTTATGCTTAGACCGCTTTTTACTTTGGCGGGTTTTACAAGGACGTATTCGTTTATGGCCACTCCTGCATTCTTGCGCGAGAAGCCGTCTATGCGAAGAATATCCCTATTTTGATCTTCACTGTAGGCTGGCCAAGCTATAGCAGATGTGGTTCTTTTTCCACAGATCTCTATGACATCACCTGCGGATATGCCGAGCTTTTGCATTGTTCTTTGGTCAATGCGGGCTATGCCTCTGCCCACATCTCTTTGTCTTGCATCTCCAACGCGCAGTTGTGCTTCACTCAAACAAAACCCTTCTCAAAGGCATTAACGATAATGCAATTCGACATAAACTTTCCAGTCTCATATAAACGTTTAAGCCAGCTTCGAAATTATCTACTGGTCCGGCGCACCATCATAGTCTGAAGTTGGCTTATCTCACTTATTCCTTCCACTTTCTTCTCAAACTCTTCAAGCAGGCCGGTCTTGTCTTCTGGAAATTTGACTTGAACGAGCAGGGCCTTCAAGCCGAAAGCAATTGGCTCCTCCCCGTATCCCTCAACGGAAGCGAACTCTGGCAAGTTAGCTTCGATCTTCTTCTTCAAATCATCAAATTTGATTATCACGTCAGTTGGAAATACTTTGTAGGTGATTATCACGCTACCCATTCTTGATCCTCCATGCTTGGCCTACGGCCCTATGAACCCGCATCTCGGGCACTTGTACGGACGACCGAATTTCCTGCATTTTTGATCGCGTTTTATCTGGATTTCGCCACAGCTTGGACACATAAACTTCGTGGCTTGCGCTGCAGGCGGAATTGGTTTTCCGCAGCTCGTACATGATATGAGGGTTATCGTTGCTGCCGTTTTTTCGGTCATTTTGTCCATCCTAGTAGTGCATTCTGTAATTGTAAGACTCACTTATATCTTATATGTTCGATGTTCGGAGTGAAATGACCGTGAAGGATCGAAGCAACCTGCTTTCAGACCCCCTCGTCGTGTTCTACTCACTTCTGGATGACAAAGGAGGATCAAGAGGCCAGTCCTAATCGGTAAGCAATAATGTGTTTTTCGCTTAACCTCAAGTTTATTATCGTAGTTTCATGCCAATAACTGATGGGATCATTCTTGGGCGTGAACCTTCGTGATCTCGTTCCGAAGACAACTGTCAAACTCGACGATTTGGGTGGAAAATCAATGGCGATAGACGCCTACAATGCGTTGTACCAATTCTTGGCAATTATTCGACAGCCAGACGGAACACCGTTGAAAGACAATGCTGGAAGAGTGACGAGCCACCTGAGCGGGCTGCTCTACAGGACGAGCAATCTTGTGGAGATTGGCATTAGACCGATCTACGTTTTTGACGGGACGCCGCCTGCACTTAAGGAAGTGGAAATCAAGAGGCGCGCGAGAGTAAAGCAGGAAGCGGCTGTAATGTATGAGAAAGCCCTGAAAGAGGGAAAGATGGAAGAGGCGCGCATGTACGCCCAGGCCACGTCACGCTTGAAAGATTACATGTCTAATGACAGCAAGAAACTGTTAGACTTGATGGGCATCCCATGGGTTCAGGCGCCAAGCGAAGGAGAAGCTCAAGCTGCACATATGGTAAAGAATGGTCACGCGGACTATTGCGCAAGCCAAGATTATGATAGCCTGCTGTTCGGCGCTCCCAGACTTATAAGAAACGTGACTATATCTGGGAGAAGAAGGCTTCCCAGCAAGAACGTTTTTGTCGAGGTCACCCCTGAAATAGTTGAGCTTTATCAGGTTCTCAAAGAATGTGGAATCACATACGAACAGCTGATTGACGTAGGCATATTGATAGGAACAGACTTCAACCCCGACGGCATAGAAGGTTTAGGACCAAAAACTGCCTTAAAATTGATAAAGGAGCATGGAACACTGGAGGAAACGCTGCCATTCGTGAAGAACGCACAGTTTCCGGCTGAACCTCAAAGAATCAGGGAGATATTTTTGAAACCACCAATTACTGACGATTATAATGTTGAATGGAAAGAACCAGACGTCGAGGGTTTAGTCACCTTCATGGTAAGGCAGAGAGACTTCTCAGAAGACCGCGTAAGAAAAACTCTGCAGAGAATGCAGGCTGGAACGAAGAAGCTCAAAGGCAAAACAACCTTGGAAAATTGGTTCGCGTAAGGGCAAGTTCGGCGGAAGTTGCCGTCTTTTGACTTACATACAAAAACAGGCGACAGCCATTCAAATTAAGCAGACAGTATCGTCTCATGGAAATCTTTAACTTATGTTCTGCATAATACGATTCTTCAAAACGGTGATTACATTTGGATCAAAGCCAGATCTCCCTCCCTGTCGACGAATTACCGACAAAATGGTACAATATCATTCCGCACTTGCCAGAACCACTGCCGCCTCCGAAGGAACCTGAAACTGGCCCCTCTCGAATGGAGTTCCTAGCAAGAACCATGACCCACGAGTGCCTAAACCAGGAAATGTCAACTGAACCATGGATTCCTATCCCGCAGGAAGTACGAGAACTGTACATTCAAGCCGGTCGCCCTCGACCGCTATACCGCGCAAAGAGATTGGAGAAACATCTAAAGCTGCAGAAGGTAAGACTCTACTACAAACGCGAGGACCTGTCGCCGACAGGATCCCATAAAGTGAACACTGCATTACCGCAGGCATACTTTGCTGCAAAGGAAGGCAAAACCACTTTGGTCACTGAAACAGGAGCCGGGCAATGGGGCAGCGCCCTCTCATACGCAGCCTCGCTAATGGGTCAGAAATGCGTAGTTTTCTGGGTCAGGGCCGTGTACAACTGGAAGACAGATCGGCGCACGTTGATGAACCTCCTTGGCGCGGAAGTCTACGCTTCGCCCAGCAGAGAAACGACAGTCGGACGACAACTCCTAAGCCAGAACCCTGTGCATCAAGGGTCACTCGGCATAGCAGTCTCCGAGGGCCTAGAGTACACAGAAGCCCATGAATCAAGTGTCTACTGCTTGGGTTCCGTCCTCAACCACGTGCTCATACACCAGTCAATCATCGGCCTCGAAACCATCAAACAATTCAAGCTTGCCGATGATTCTCCTGACCTGATCGTAGGATGCCTCGGAGGAGGCTCAAACTTCGGCGGAATCGCATTACCCTTTGCTGGCGAAGTTCTGCAGAAGAAGCGTAAATGCGAGTTTCTGGCCGCTCAATCAGAGGCGGCGCCCAATCTTGTGGATGGCGAATACCGCTACGACTTTGGAGACGTGGCAGAGCATACGCCCCTACTGAAAATGTACACGCTTGGACACAAGACTGAGTTGACCCCGATAAAAGCAGACGGACTGCGCTATCATGCCGCGGCGCCGCTGATGAGCCTACTTCGAAATCACAATCTGCTGAAAGCAGTCGCGTACCCGGTGAATGAGAAGACCGTATTCGAAGCTGCAAGAACGTTTCTGCAGACAGAGGGCTGGTTGATCGCGCCTGAATCAAGCTATGCTGTCAGAGCAGGTATAGACGAAGCGTTGAAAGCGGAAAAGGCCAAAGAAGAGAAAGTCATCTGCATAAACATAAGTGGACACGGGTTCTTAGACTTGCAAGCCTACAAGGAGAAGCTTCAGATACAGTGATCTAACTCGTTTGGCCATAGCGTCCCGTTAGTGGCACGAAGGCTACGCCGCCCAAGTTTTCTTGTCTTGTTTTTCCTCCCGAGTTCTTGGTGATCTTCATAAGATTCTGGAACAGGGATAAGTCCCCAACTGGAATAATCAAGATTCCCTCCGGTTTCAACTGTTCTAAAAGAGCTTCGGGGACGTCAGGCGCCGCGGCTGTCACGATGATTCTGTCGTAGGGAGCTGCTTCAGCGAAACCCAACGAGCCATCTCCATGCATGATCGTCACGCGATCGCCGTAGCCTGCCTTCATAATCGTCCTTCTCGCAAGGTCGGCGAGTTCCCGTACTATTTCCACAGTGTAAACGCGTCCCCAGTTGCTCCTGGGTGAGCCATCAGGGGCAATGATCTCCGCTATGGTTGCCGCGTGCCAGCCTGAGCCAGCGCCGATCTCCAACACTCTGTGACCTACTTCCAACTGTAAGGCTTCATTCATTATCGAAACCATGTCTCGCCTAGCCAAGCTCCTCGGCCCAGGCTATGTGGCGCAGAAATCGTCTGCCCAAAACCAATAGGAAGTGGAGTGTCGACTGCAGTGTAGCTCCGCATGTTCTCTGGCAGGAACTGCGTCCGCGGCACAGACCGCATGGCCTTGATCACGTTAGGCGAGTTCAGAATGCCCTCTTTGATCAGACCGTCAATGAGCTTTTCCCAGTCCGTGTTCTGCAAACTTGTCGCACCGAGATACTTACTAACCTGCTGGCTCTTAACGTATTTGGCACCAGAATATGAAGAAACAGACTAGAGCAGTTGTAGTGAGAACCCGATTATGTCTGTCCTATTTGACCGTGACCGATTTTGCAAGATTCCTGGGCATATCCGGGTTATAACCTCTATACACGGACATGTAATAGGCTAACAGCTGCATCGGAACAACAAAACACATCGGGGACAAAGCTTCTGGAATTCCCTTCGGAACCTCTACATAATCGTCAACCAGTCGCTTTATTTCCTCATCATCTTGCTCAATGACCGCGATTATCGAAGCTCCCCTAGCCTTCATCTCCATTATATTGCCGATCAGCGTTTTGTGGGTGTCATCCTTCGGGCAGATAAAGACCACTGGAAAGTCTGGCTCCACGAGGCTTATCGGCCCATGCTTACTCTCGCCGGCTGGAAACGCGATCGCAGGCGCATACGCTATTTCCATGAGTTTAAGTCGGCTTTCGTAGGCAGTAGCAGTGCTGATGCCGCGGCCGAGGAAAAAGAAAGTCCTCTTGTCCTTATATTTCTCGGCGATTTGTTTGACTTTCTCTTCTTTGGTCTCAATTATTGTTTCAACAGTTTCCGGCAATTTGCATAGCCTTTCGGCCAAGTAATCCATCTCATCCTGTGAGATTTTTCCCCTCATCTTGGCCAGTCGCAACGCAAGCTGGGCCAACACTGAAAGTTGAGAAGTGAACGTTTTAGTAGCAGCCACTCCAATTTCCGGACCCGATTGTTGGCCTATGTAGACTCTTGCGACTCTGGTAAGAGTCGAACCGATAACATTGGTCAATCCGAGGACTGTTGCGGCTCGTTGGCGGGCAACGTTTACAGAAGCCAGAGTATCAGCAGTCTCGCCTGACTGGCTCACGGCAAGAATCGTACTGTCAATGTTGACTGATTTACCATGTTGTTCAATGAACTCGGATGCCATCACGGGATATGTTCCCAGAAATGCAAGCTTGGAGAACATGTAGGAAGCGGCTAGACACGCGTGATAGGAGGTTCCGCAGGCCACGAGGTAGACTTCACGCGCCCGGTCGAGAAAAGTAGCCATTAAATCAAGGTAGTGTTCCTGCAGTCTGAGCGTGTTTCGCAGGCACTCTGGCTGTTCATGGATCTCCTTGATCATGAAATGAGGATAACCTTGTTTGACCGCCATTTCAGGTGCCCAATCAATAAGCTTTGGTTCTCGTATGACGGGTTTTGAGTCGGCGATTTTCTTAATTTCAGCGCCTTTCAACGAGAGCGTGACCAGTTCTCCGTCTTCCACTATGATCGCTTTGTTCGTCATAGGTAAGAAAGCAGGGATGTCTGAGGCGCAATAGACTGCGTTTTCATTTATCCCCAGGACCAGTGGGCTCTCGTTCCTAGCGCATACAATCTTGTCAGGTTCTTTCGCGGAAATCACGGCTAGAGCGTATGACCCTTCAAGTTTCTTTACGCTCTCAAGAACGGCGTCAGTCAGACTCATCGAGGGGTTAGCCTTTAAGGTCTCTTCGATGAGATGTGCTATCACTTCAGTGTCAGTCTTTGACTTGAAAATGTGACCATGGTTTTCAAGTTCTTCCTTCAGTTCAGAAAAGTTCTCAATGATGCCGTTATGGGCAATGGCAATCTGACCACTGCAGTCAACATGTGGGTGCGCATTAACCTCCAACGGTGCGCCATGAGTTGCCCATCGTGTGTGTCCTAGACCGATGCTGCCTGGCAGATCATCCAGGTTGCGGAGCATGTGAACCTCGTCTATTTTCCCTTTGTCCTTCTTCAAGTAGAGCTTATCGTTAAAAATCGTCGCCTCGCCCACCGAGTCGTAGCCACGGTACTCAAGCCTCTTCAAGGCTGCATGGATTGTGGGTGCAACGTTTCCTTCCTTTGAAATGCATCCGAATATGCCACACATGATTAATCATCTGTGTTGTAAGTTTTGATTTCTATCAACAAAATCAAGCTGTTTCGGCCATAATAAGCATTTTTAGCATAAGATTTTTACTTCTACTAAATATTCTGAAACCATTAACCGTAGCGACCTGGTTTTGAGGCAAGATACATGGTTTACGGTGAGAAAGCATTAAAAACAATTTTCCAATGGTTGTTTTTGCGTTAAATCAAAGCCACCGTAATGAAAATTTTAATAAGGGATATGAGTCTATGCTCATGAACAAACATGGACAAGAAACTCCTGCTGCAGGAAGAACACAAAGTACAAAAAGTCAAAGAAATCGCAATAATGAAGGACCCCCAGAAACTAAGAATGATTTTGGGAAACCTGAGTTGGAGGATACTAGTCGCCCTTTCTGAAAAGGAAATGTACCCACTGGAGCTCGCGAAGAAGCTAGGTGTACACGAACAGAAAGTGTACTATCACATAAGAAAACTCGTAGAAGCAGATGCAATAAACGTTGTCAGAGAAGAGGAAAAAAAAGGAGCAACCGCAAAGTACTACAGGCCAGTTTCGCCAGCATACGGCATAGAGCTACCTCAGGAATACAGGACGATAAACAGAATATCGCTGTTGAGCATGGACAAGCAAATCCGAGATTTCTTTAAGGAATTCATAAAACAAGACGGAACCCTTGATGGAAAAATAGTCGTCGGAAGCCCGACACCTCATGGACCCTTCAGGACAAGCGCTAGAGACGGACATTACGCTTCATACTTGACCTTCTTCTTGGGGCAATTCGTGAAGATGCCGGATGAGTTTGCCATAAAACTCGACGTTGACATGAAAGCTGAAAAGGAAGAGAAAAACAACTTGATCCTCGTAGGAGGACCAGGAACAAACGTTCTCACTCAGGAAGTGAACGATAACCTGCCCACGAAATTCAATATGCAACCTTCAGATCAGGGCTTTCTCCTGGGTGGACTGGTTTCTAAGAAAACGTCGGTTGTCTACACCGCTGACACTGCTGGGCTGATCGCGAAGATCAACAACCCTTGGGATAACACCAAGAAAATCATAGTCTTGGCTGGAAACAAAGCAGTCGGTACAAAAGCTTGTGTTCTGGCTTTGACAAACTTCTGGAAGAAAACTCTGAAGAATTTTCATGGTGAGGAAACGTTTGCCACCGTGGTTCAAGGATTCGACCTCGACAGCGACGGAAAAGTCGACTCTATCGAAGTTCTGGAATAATCTAGGCTTGGCGAATGGCATTGGTGGAAGCAGCCGAAATCATCCTCGCTCATGGGCACGAAAACATTCAAGCAGCACACAAAACAACAATCGAAATTACGAAGGTGCCACACCTATCCGAAGAAGGTACATGCATAATAGCCGTCTCAGCAGACAAGGCGCTCGCAGATCTCAGCTTAAGGTTCAAGAATATTATGCGCAAGAAGAACTCGAAGCTGACTGTTTTAATCGAAGCAGGGAGGGTCGCTGAGTTTTTGAATGCTTCGGGAAGTCCACGTTTGGTTCTGACGCATCTGACGGATATGGTGATCAGAAAGAGTGATTACGTTTGCAGCAGAACACTAGCAATCAATGCAGACAAGGCTGCCGTTGATCTGTCAAGGACCTTTGTTGTTGCACTGAAGGATCCTGAACAAAACGTGAAGATTACGCTGACAGCGAAGGTCTAAACTATTTGAACGTCCAAGACGAACTGCCACTCGTAAGGGGCTGTAGCCCTGACAAGCCGTGAAGACAATGTTCTCTCCACTTTTCTTCCACACCGCTTGACTGCACCATCAAAAGCAGCCTCCGCGTCCGCTAAAGATTCAGAAACTTTCATGAACCCGTAGAAGTGGACGGTGCCGCCAGTCTGGCTCAAACCTTTGCATGAGGCGCATATGAAGTCTTTCGCGGTTTCTGGCAGGTTCATTATCACACGGTCAGCAATGCCATGAAGCCTCTTGTATACGACTTCCTTTGCGTCACCAATGATCGGGATCACTTTGTTTTCTACCCTGTTGAGTCTGATGTTCTTCTTTAGAAACTCGATGGCGTCCGGGTTGGCATCCACGGCGTAGACTTTCACGTTTTTCACTGTCTTTGCAATCAGTATTGCAAAAGGACCGATGCCTGCGAACATGTCTATGACTGTCTCCCCTTCATGAACGAGTAAGGCTACCCTGTAATGTTCATGCGAGAGTCGCGGCGAAAAGTAAGCTTTCGAGAGGTCCACGTAGTATCGGCATCCATGCTCTTTGTGAACGGTAATCGTGTTTTTTGCTCCGGCGATAAGGCTGAATTTCCTCAACCGATAAGTTCCGGATATCGGTCCTGTCTTGGCGAGCACCGTTCTTATGTTCTTGTTCAGGTTCAACATTGCCTCGCCGACGATCGACTTGTAGGCCTCCAGCTCGGGAGAGATTTCGACTATGGCTATGTCGCCGATTATGTCTGCTGAACGTGGCAAAGATGCTACGAGGTGAGGATCCAGCTTGTCGCCAAGCAATTCGGCAAGCGTTGTCGGACGACGCGTCTTTTCTTGGAAAACGTATGTCGAGACTCTCGCTTCTGTCGCTTGATCGAGTTCTTTGAATTCGGACTCTGACGGTTGTCGAACGAGCGGGATGTATACGAAATTTCCTACTCTTTTGATTTGCAATTGTCTGTCTGAGAGTTTCAGTTTCTTTGCCAAGATTAAGGTTTTTTCGCCTTGCATTTTCTGAATTCGGACACCTAATGACTGTCTTGACATGGCATCATCGGATCTGATTTTCCTTTTGCGATTTAATCCCTGCTCGTGACATTGTCTTTATGAAACTTTCTCAAGCCTGTATGTGTAACCTATCTTCTGGATAAAAAATCGCACGCCTAGTAGCTTTTCAGCTAGCCAAACGTTGGTTTCTAAGTGTTCCGAAATGGTTCGTGTTAGGAAGGCAGATTTTCCTTCGGCCAAAGCCATGTAAGGGATCAACATGTCTGCCATGTGCAGATCAACAGTGGGCTTGGCTGAAACTTCTATGGCCAATTTGATTGCGGCCTCTTCGCCGACTGATTCGCTTGTTTTTCTCAGTTCGCCGATTGCGTCGGCACCTAAGATTACGTTAGAATCTGTTTCAGCTCGCAATACTAGTGAACTTCCTTTCTGAAGAGGATTCGAATTGTCGTTCACTGTTTTGATGTCTGCGACGGTGATGTTCTTGCTCTCTAGACATGCTCTTGCCGCTTCAGCTTGACGTTGCGCGACTCTTCTGTCGGCCAAGAAGGTACATACGGAGATGCCTCTCACGGTTTTTAGATTTCCAAAGCTTTCTAGGAGTAGAGGGTTGAGGGACTTGCAGGGCTCGACTGTGAGGGTTACTTCTCCCGTGCCCTT
>DASPTR010000048.1:0-13357 GCA_035623315.1 Candidatus Acidiferrum sp.
TCTTTGATGTGGATGCGTCTTAGATTTTGGTTTTCTGGGATGTGAATGCTGGGTCGGTGCACGGGTTGAACACAGAGTCGATTTGAGACGGTTGTTTCTTCAGAGTAGCCATTATGAGCAAACAAGCAAGGATTGTTCCATACGTGGGGGTCTCTCTTTGGAAAAGGTTTGGGCGTCTAGCCCGTTTCGTTGAATTGAGGCTTCAAAAGTCAAGTGAACATAAGGTTGTCTTCTACAAGTCGGTGTTGACATTCTACCGTTGTTTGCACTTTGCTCTTCTAATACTGTTTCGCAGGATAGCGATGGCGGATTGCTGGCACGCTGGTGAAGGCTTAATAAGGCTCTGAGTTGATGCGTTGAGGTATGATTTCTGATTCTCTGCTGTGGCATCTTGTCCTTGCTTTTGCCGTCGGAAGCATGTGGGTTACTTTTGTCACTGTCGCTGCGGAGAGGTTCGGCAGCGCGGTGGGGGGCATAATTGGAGGGTTGCCTTCAACCTCAGCCTTCTCATTCTTCTTCATAGGCGTCAATCAGTCTGCAGTTTCAGCGGCTCAGGCGACTACGGTTTTTCCCTTGGTATTCAGCGTCACGTGCGCTTTCCTCTTGTTTTACGCGTTTTTTGTAGAGAGAGGATTCCGTGTTGGCTTGGCTGTTTCTCTGTTGTTATGGTTCGCGATTTCTGGTCTGATTTTCGTCTCAGGCTTCAGAGATTTTACGCTCTCTCTGGTCGGTTGTGTCCTCGTATCCTCTCTTGTTTATTACGTTCTTTCTCAGAAGTTCAAGCTTGAGAACCTGAGTGGAAAACATTCGCGGCTCACTGCATCTCAGCTTGTTTGGCGCGCCGTGTTTGCTGGATCAATAGTTGTGCTGGCAGTCTCGCTGAGTCAGATCGGAGGTCCTATACTCGGGGGCATATTCTCAGCGTTTCCAGCCGTTTTCACTTCAACGTTGTATCTGATGAATAAGAGCAACGGTTTGGGCTTTTCTCGCGCATTGACCAGACCTTTGATGGTGTCTGCCATTCTCACGGTCATCCCGTTCAGTGTCACAGTGAGATATACATATCCGATTCTAGGTATCCTGCTTGGAACCGTCTGTGCGTATGCTGCAGCGGCTCCTTTCGCTGTGGCATCCTACCTGATAATAGATCGCCGAGAACGATGAGAGAACTATTAACGGACTAATTGTTTTGCGAGCGCTCTCAAGAATAGGTTGATCCTGTCTCTCGCCTGTCCAAAATCGGTCATCGCAGTTATCATTGTGGCAGGCGTCTCAGCGGCAACCGAGACTCTTGTGGTTTTCTTGTCTACGGGCACGACGTCGATCAGGAGCAACGAACCGTAGGACATGAATCCTCCTTTCGTCCTCGCTTCAACGTGATGCCCAGTTTCGTCAATCAGTTCTTTTTTCCACTTAAGTCTGAGCAGAACCTTCTTGACGGCTAGCCAAACCTCGTCCAAGGAATGATCTGTCTCCACCGTCTCAAAATCTTTCTTTAGATACGCCATTCATAGATCATGCCCAGACAGGTTGCTGACGAATTTTTCTCTAACATTGTCCTTGATAGAGTTCACGCGCCCTCTCGTACACTTTGGGTTTATCCCCGAAAACGGTAGGTCCGAGCCCCTCGACCACGAAGGAAGCAGCCGCTGTTCCGACACATGCGCATCTCAAGATGTTCGCATCGTTTATGTATTCTGCCAAAAAACCGCCTACAAATGCGTCTCCAGCCCCTGTCGGATCCACACATCTGGCGGGTTTGATTGCAGGCACGGCGTAACGGTCTTCTCCAGCAGAAACCACGGCGCCTTCCGATCCTAACGTAACGATGACAACGTGAACTCCGCAGTCATGAAGGCCTTTTATGGCAGAATCAAGATCAGGCAGGTCTGTCACTGCGAGGATTTCGTCTAAAGACGACTTGTAGACGTCAATCAGTTCCAATATGCGTTTGTCCTCTAAAGAACGATAGCTGATCTGCCCATTTTCGCCACGTTTCCTCACGAGCCCTTGCGGGTCTAGAGACAAAACGCTGGCGTGAGCCTTGAGGCTCTTAACAACGTCGTATTCAATCTCGTCGGCTATTGGAGCAACATGGATTGCCGAGGCTCTGAGGGACGACGGCACATCCTCAATGGCTATGGAAGGTGCGACGCTTTTGAGGAAGAGAGTTCGGTTTGATAGGGTATCGTCATACTTGAGCTCAAAACGTGTTGTCATCGCATCATCGATCTTCATCAAGTAGGACATGTTGATGCCCTCTTGTCTGAGCCACCATCTGTAAGCTTCTGGAAAATCACGTCCCACTTTGGACAATACGGCTACTCTTGCCTCCAAACGGCTCGCAGTGATGGAAACGTAGGCGGCAGAACCTCCAAGGATGACCACGGGAGATTTCCTGTTAGGGAGAAAGATCGAATCGATGCTGAAGTGCCCCACTGAGACTATGTCAAACATTGCAGGTCAAGCTCTCATTTTGAACATTTTTGGATTTCACTTTTTCCCGTTGTGATCTTACACGTTTTCTTCGTTTATAACAAAATTCATGATTTGAAATGACAAGTTGGGAGAAGCTAATTTGAAGGTCAATCCTCAGTCGCCCACTTATGATTGAAGTAGCAGAATTGCCTTCGCCAAGTCTCCTCCACTTTCTTCGAGTGCTTTCCGTGATTCCTCCAGACTTTTTCCCGTTTGATCCGCAACGAGTCTAACGTCTTCGTCTGCTATCGTAGCAGGTTTGGGCTCGGGGGCTCTCTCGGATACTTGTCCACCCGCAACCTGAAACATTTTCTGTCCTTGAACTTCAATTATCGAAACCTCAGGTTTCTTTATCACTATCTCTTTAGTGCTGGCCTTGATAATGACTTCATCAACATCTTCAACAGGGTTCATGTTCAAACCCATGCGCTGCATCATGCGTTTCGCCTCTCTAGGATTCACACGCCCACGCATCACAACACCGCCTCGTTGAACACTGTATTATTGAAACGTTATTATACATTCTCATCTCAGGAAGATGCCTTATCTTACGGTTCAAAAAAAATTCAAGATCTTTTCGGCGTCAATATGAGCTCGTTCTTTGCTTCGTCGAAGTCGATGACTATCGCGAATCGAGCATTCTTGCCAGATCAGGGTATCCGCGGCACTAACACTGCAGGGACTAGCACTCTATGACTACTGCAACTTTTCAGATACTACAACATAAGCTCGCGCTTGGTTCTTTCTTTTCACGTGACCGTGAGGTTATGTGCATATCCTTAATTCTGGGAAGTCCTCGTTATACTCATAGGGGAATAGGATGGCAGGGCTTCGTTTTAGGTCGAAAGTCATCGGCGTCACGCTCATCTTGCTTATGCTCGCCACGTTGGGAGTTGCGCTTAGAATCCAACCTCTGAAGATCGTTCAAGCATCATCGGTGATAATCGTTCCAGATGATTATGCCACGATCCAAGATGCAGTTGGCAACGCGAGTGCTGGGGACACTGTGTACGTTAGAGCAGGAACATACGTTTGCACTCTTACCATCGACAAACCTTTATCACTGAGAGGAGAGAGCAACACGAACACTACCATAGCTCTCATGGATAATCCAGGTGGCCTCATGGGAATATGGATAACTGCCAGCAATATAACAGTAAGTAACTTTCACATTGTCCCAGAGGTGGCTTATCCTCCATTGGCTTGGATGGTTGATATTGATGGTGGAAATTCTTTGATATACAACGATATTATTGTTGGCAACGTTTTTGACGGTTTGGGACCTAATCAGGAGGCTATTCAGATTGACTCTCAGAAAGCCATGATAATTGGCAACTCAATAGTCGCGTCAACGGACGGAGGAGTAGGTATCGTTGTAGAAGACGCTGATTACTGTACGATTGCTAGGAATAATGTGACGGGAGGATGGGTTGGAATAGACGTTTTCGGCAAGTACCACATAATAGCATTCAACAATATAGCAAATGAGACTGTGCAAACGATGTATGGTGGCATAACCTTAGACAATGCTTGTTCAAACAATGTTGTCGTAGGCAATACTTTGGTTGGAAACTATTTGGGTCTGAGCTGGTGGCACATATCGCTCTATGACGTCGTCTATCACAATAATTTCGAAGGCAACGTGAATCAAGCGGGCAGCCAGCTGAGTTCTCAAGCGTGGGACAATGGGTATCCTTCTGGTGGTAATTACTGGAGCGATTACAATGGATCTGACGTTTTTAGTGGTCCTTACCAGAATGTCACGGGGAGCGATGGGATCGGCGATACTCCAGAAAATTTGAGTTCAGGCGCTGCAGATCACTATCCGCTAATGAATCCTGTCTCGGCGAACGAGATCGTTGGCGACATAAACTTTGACGGTAAAGTGGACATAAAGGACGTAGCCATCGCGGCTCAACTGTTCGGATTGAACTCTTTGGACGTGCGCTGGAATCCTTTGGCTGACGTGGGCGGATACAGCAAAATCGACATTAGAGACATATCGCTCATAGCCCGCAACTTCGGGAAATCATGGCTCTAAGGGGCATTATCGTGCGGCCGAGAGACGACCCATAGTTATTCGGGTTCCGCAAAGTCGACAAGTTAGGAGAAGTTAGAAATAATGATGACCGAGAAGATGCAACTTTTCGGCTGAGCCAAGTGCGTGCTGGTGGACAAGTAAAGAAAGACTGCTCAGGTTTCCTCCGAGACTCCTCGTCTGACTTTGACCGCAACACCACGTTTGAAAGCCTTCATTTCTTTCGCGGACAAAACGGCTCGTCCGACCGCCAAGATTTTGCAGCCCTCATCAACAACTATCACTTCATCGCTTGCTCGAATATCGTTGTCGGCTTCTAGAACATGTACTGCAAAGACGTCGCTGCCGTCAGCTATGAATTCTGACACGTCATCCTTGATTGCGACGAAGCATCTTGCTAGTCCACGTGCCATCGCGATACGCTTTGCCCCCTTAATGCTAAGGGAAAACAAGCCATCTGTGGGCCGCATCGTTGCCAAGCGTTTGCCACTCAAGAGAACGTAGCGTATTCGGCCTGTCCGCTGCGAAAAACTGATCGTAACGTCCTCAGGAAACAGAATTGCGCCGACTCCACTCCCGAACTGATAGTCTGCGACGCTTCTGATTCGCTCCAAATCGTCCCGCAAAGATTCACACCGTTAATGATCCATGCGATTTTCGACAACTATAAACACAACCACAATAATAAAAACTGTTCAGGTGTGTGGCAACATTTGCGCTGTGAAGTCTGCGGGCGAAAAGTTCATGGAAAGCCCTATAAAGTCATCATTGAAGGCGCCAGATTGACTGTTTGTGACGATTGCTCGAAGCACGGAAAGGTCACGTGGGAAGAGGAACCGAAGCCCAAAGCGGTAATTAAGCCGAAAGGACCAAGACCCGTTCTCAGGACTCAAGTCCGAATTCAGCAGACGACTCCGCTTGAAGCAAAAGTGGAACTCGTGGATGATTTCGACGCAAGAATAAGGCAGGCAAGAGAAAAACTGGGAATCTCGCATGAAGAATTAGGAAAGAACCTGAACGAAAAGGTCTCACTCCTCAAAAAAATCGAAACGAGAAAGATGATTCCTGACAACACACTAGCAACAAAACTGGAACACGCCTTGAAGATCAAGCTAATACTTCCAGTCTCAGAAGAAAAAGCGAAGATACCACCAACAAAGACCTCAAAAACAATCAATCGTGAACTCACGCTAGGAGACCTGGTCAACCTAGAAAAGCGAGACAAGAAAGGCAAGGGGGCCACCGCCGCACGCGAGCAATCCTAGTTCAGAGACGCAAGAACACCGAACCATCAAGCCTAAGCGAGCTCAAAAGACTGGCAGAATCAGCCGAATACACAGTTGTTGAACAAATGGAGCAGACCAGACAACCCGATGCACGTTATCAGATAGGCGAAGGCAAAGTCGAAGAGCTTGCTCAACTCGTGAAAAAGACAAGAGCCGACAAGGTTATTTTCGACAATCCCTTGAAACCAGTTCAATCCTACAACTTGGCAAAGGCCACTCATGTTGAAGTAATAGATCGGTTCCAGCTCATTCTGGAAATATTCACGAAAAGAGCCACGACTGCAGAAGCTCTAATGCAGATAAAACTTGCCAAGTTGCAGTTGGACTTGACGCAGGCAAAAGAGAGAGTCAGACTAGCAAAGAAGGGCGAACAGCCAGGCTTCATGGGCCTAGGCGCGTACGAGGTAGATGTCTACTACGAAAGCGTCAAAAAGGAAGTTCACGCCATACGAAGAAAGCTCAAGAAACCGCTAGGAAAAAGGAGCTTGCATCGAAAAAGAAGGACAGAACTTGGTTTTTCAACGATTTCTCTCGCGGGTTACACGAATTCTGGAAAAAGCTCGCTTTTCAACGCCCTGACCGCAGGAAATGTCCACGTTGATAACGCTCTGTTCACAACACTCTCCACGACAACGCGACTGGTGGAATTCTCGAAGAAAAAATTCCTGCTGACCGACACCGTCGGCTTCATAGACCGGTTACCACTTATGCTGATAGAAGCGTTCCACTCCACGCTGGAAGAAACGATATACTCGGACCTGATCCTGCTTGTAATTGATGCCAGCGAACCTCTAAGCACAATTGAGAAGAAACTCACGATCTGCCTGGAAACGATCGAGCGTATTGGAGCTTCTGGTGTACCGATAATCACGGCATTGAACAAAATTGACTTAATGTCTGAAGCGGAAACTCGCGAAAAGATGTCAAGCCTGAAAGAACAGACACCAAACCCTATTCTGATATCAGCACTACACAAGACAAACCTTGAACAGCTGAAGCAAGGAATCCTGAATGTTTTGAAGGACAGCGTCCGAGCCTCTCTAACGATTCCTTTGACGAACGAAACCATGGGGTTCATTTCATCACTCTTCAAAAACGCGGACGTGAAAAAAATAGAATACGCAGAGAACAAAGCGCACGTTGTCCTCGAAGCTGGTCCCTCGACGGTCGAAAAAATCAGAAACCACGTTCAGAAACTCGACGGGAAATTCCAGAAACTGACAAGTGAAAATGCATGCCCAGAGTAGTCGTTCTAAGATGGGGACACAGACCACAAAGAGACACTCGATTGACCACGCACGTTGCTTTGGCAGCCCGAGCGATGGGAGCCTCAGGCATTATACTTTCAGACATAGAAGATCGGAAGATTCGAGAAACGATTGATAAAGTGACAAGCAGATGGGGAGGCAAATTTCTTTTCGAGATGGGAACACCATGGAAAAAAGCAGTGTCAACCTGGAAGAAGAAAGGTGGAATAATCGTCCATTTGACCGCTTATGGAGAAAACATCGAAACTAGCAACGTGCTGAACCAGATCAAGGACTCTGAAAAAGACATTCTCGTGATTGTGGGAAGTCAAAAAGTTCCAAGAGAGTTCTTCTCCGAAGAAGTCAGCGATTTTAACGTTGCAATCGGGAACCAGCCTCACTCGGAATGTGCAAGCTTGGCCGTTTTTCTAGATAGACTGTTTGAGGGAAAGGCTTTGGCAGAAAGTTTTCCAGATGCGAATGTTCGGATTGTTCCGCGAAAGAGAGGAAAAAGCATCGTGGAAAAAAGGACAAATCTGACCCAAAATGGGTAAACAGATTTAAATCATGACTCTCTAAGTATATGTTGTAAAGAGTTGTGACGAGGAGAAGCGAAAGGATCATCATGTTGTCGAACATAGACGACGCAACGCTGGCAAAGGTTGCAGAGGCCCTAGGGGAAGAGGATGCGGTAAAGCTAATCGAGATTCTGAAGAATTCTGAAGAAATAACGGACGATGAAATAGCCAATAAGACGAGCATACGATTGAACTCGGTAAGGAAAATATTGTACAAGCTTTATGACCATTCGTTGGTGAGCCTGCGAAGGACACGGGATCCCAAGACGGGGTGGTTCATATTTCACTGGAGACTGCAGCCGGATCAGCTTGAAGGTTTTATTCTGAGCCAGAAGCGGCAGGTGCTTGAGAAATTAGATATCCGCATAGCTTATGAAAAGAACCATGATTTCTACTATTGTTATACTCCGGGATGCAAGCGTGTTCCATTTGAGGAAGCCATTGAACTTGTTTTTCGATGTCCAACATGCGGCAAGGCCTTAATGCACTTTGACAATGAAAAGATGCTGACTGCATTGTCGAAGAGGGTTGATCAGCTAAGGAAGGAGCTCGGTGAGTGAAAGGCTTCCATCGCGAGCTCAAGCAATGCGAATGCTGAAGCAAAGTGGATGTCCAAACAACGTAGTGAGACATTGTGAAGCGGTGGCCGAACTGGCCATTGAGATGGGGGAGACATGTAGAAAAAGAGGATTAAAAGTCGATTTAGACCTTATCGAAGTAGGAGCGTTGCTGCATGATATTGGACGTTCCAAGACGCACAGCGTGCACCACGCTGTGGTCGGGGCAAGAATCGCGAAGACTTACGGCGTGCCAGATCAAGTTTTGTCGATAATCAAGAGACACGTCGGCGGGGGAATAACTGGGAAAGAGGCGAGAAGACTCGGGTGGCCAAAAGACCTGTATGTCCCGCAGACGCTCGAGGAGAAGATAGTGTCATACGCTGATAAACTGATTGAGGGTTCTCGACGCGTGCCGATCCAGAAGACCATGGAAGATTTTGCCCAAGAACTTCCGCCCTCTGCCGTTGAAAGAGTACGAAGATTACATGAAGAAATGCTCAGCATGATCGGCGACTGCCAATGCACGCCGCGACGTTGCTAATTAAAGCATACAATCGTTCCCAGTTGGGAATGATCAAAGAAGTTTTGAAATCTGATCTTGAAGGCTTGAACGCGGAAGTGGAAGTCTCTGAAGTTGCATCCCATGGCTGGGTTCGAATAATCGTTTCTGGTGAAGATGAAACCACGGCGCTGAACTATTTGACCCGTGAATTCGGCCGATGCCCAGAACGGTTAGAATCCGTAGAAAAGTTCTCTGAAATCAGGGGACGAATAACGACGCTGGGCAAGAGTAATACTCATCTTTCCGTTGACATAGGTGTTCTCTCCCCACCCATGGTTGAAGCCACTATCTCCCTGCTCACGCTGCAAGGCCAGATTGTTGACGGTAGAAAAGTAGCGCTTGCCAAGCTCATAGAGCTGTTTGGCTTCTGTGATAATCTTCCTCTGAACCTTAAGATTCTAAGCGTTAATATTCCTCAAAGCCATGTTGAGGCCATGCTTTCGGAAAAACAGCTCTTGCAGTATGCGAATTGGACGAAATCGCTTCTGCATCGGTTGATAATCCTCGGCGCCAGACTTCACGACGTTGAATTGGCAGTCGAAAAAACAGGATGCAACCGTGACATCGTGAGCATCGACTCTCTAGGTCTGCTGGAGCATACCCTTGTCTGCAAACTCGGCACAGACGCAGCGGGACTGATCCCAAAGATAGGAAGACGCCTGCCTCATGCAGCCCTTACTGTGTTCAACCCGAACAGAATCATGGAATTTCTCAATGAAGACTCGGCGCTCCTTGCTTCTTAGTAGATTCAAACAAACTATTAGTTAATACAACATCAAACTACATTACCAAAAAACTAGTGTAATTCAAATTACAGTATTTTGTCAATAGTGTTCTCCAGTAATAGGTGTACCAAGGACACAGCAGTAATGCAACGATGAATAAGATGTCTTAGAAATCTAACAGAAAATAGGTAACTCACAAGTGTTTCGTAAGGAAAGAACAGCATAATAAACCAACTTTCACCTGGTGCAAGATAGATGAATAATCCAACGTACAACGTCGTACACATTTGTGCAGGATAGACAAATGATTCTGGTTCTGCTTTTCTAGGAAGAAAGGATTTGTTATTCATCTGAGAGAGAACAAGCCTGTTCTAATCTGTAGAATATTAAGCAAGTTTGACAGATTGTTGAAGGTAGATAAACTATGAAAATGAAGACCTTAACCAGAACAATGCTGATTCTATTGATGATTGGAACAGTCTGTACTTTGGCTTCGGTTGTTATTTACTATCCTTGGACACCTTCTGTACCTAATGTTGGCTATTATTACACTGTGAAAGCTTATGGAAATTCAAGTGGATTTCCATTAACATGGATTTCAAATGGAGCAATAACTATCGATGTCTATTCTCTAGCTCCTGGGCCTCCTCCAGTTGAAACATTTAGCTCATGGACTTTCTACACTCTAAATTTCATTGAGGATGTCTTGCTCTACTCTCTGTTCTCTTTCTTGCTTCTAGTCTATCTGGATTGGAGAAAGAAAAGAGAATATCCAAATGATCTTGGTTCTTCCAAAAGATTGTTGCTTGAGAACGTGAACAACAGGGACTAAGGTATAGTAGATATGGGGTTTAATACCTAAAGATATGATCTTATTGATCTTGCAAAAAATCACACAGCTGAAAGATGGGCAATCATGGCAGAAAGCTGATAAACTATTGGTTAATGGATGCTATGTTTAACAAACCCTCAACAGTAATTCTGAGAACGTCGAGAGTTCAATGAGCTAACTTGCAATTTTGAATGCAAGAAACCAAAGACCCTATGCAGTTTGTTAGTTTAGGGAATCTATAAGGGATTTCTGTGCTGGATCGGAACCTGCATATCAGTTTTTGGTTGTGCCTTTTCCAATGCCTCTGTAAGTGAAGCCTGCATTTGTTGCTGTTTTTTCGTCGAATGCGTTGCGTCCGTCGACGAGGATTGGTGTGGACATTTTCTTTCGGAGGGTCTTCAAGTCAAGTTTCAGGTATTCTTTGTGTTTTGTTGAGAGGATGACGGCGTCTGCGTCGACTGTGGCCTCGTCCAAGTCTTTTGTGAATGGTATTTCGAACGTTTGCACTATGGGGTCATGCAGAATGGGTTTGGCTTTACGTTTTTCCAACTCGTGGTACAGAGTGGCAGAAGGCGTGTTCCTGGTATCGTCAGAGTTTTCTAGAAAGGCTACGCCTAGAATGGCTATTTTTGCCCCTTTCAAGCTCTTTCCATGCTCTTTGAGAGCATCTTCAACTAGGTCGATTGTGTGTGATGGCATCGCGTCGTTTACTGTCCGCGCGTCGGTTATGATCTTTGGTAGGAATTTGGAATGGCCGTAGTTGTCTAAGCCGTATTTCAGCAGCCATGGATCCTTCGGAAGGCAGTGTCCGCCTACTCCGCTTCCTGGGAAAAGCATGTTTCTTACAGGGTTGGATGACGGGTTTGACGGGTCGTTAGGCAACGTGTTCACAAGTTTGCGCACTTCATAAGCGTTAACTCCCAGACTCTCGCATATCAATGCGACCTCGTTGGAAAAGGCAATGTTCACGTCTCTGTATGTGTTCTCAACTACTTTTGCTACTTCAGCAGTAAGGGCATCCGTTTGGTACAAGCTTGCCTTTGTAATATGATTGTACAGTTCCATTGCTCGTTTAGCGCTTTCGTCGTTGATCCCTCCGATTATCCTTGGAAGATCCACGATGTTCCTGATCAGACGCCCAACCATCACTCGCTCGTAACAGAAAGCCAAGAAGAAATCTTTGCCAGCCTGAAGACCTGAAGCTTTTTCCAGTATGGGCGTCACCACATTTTTCGTCGTCCCAGGAGCAACCGTCGACTCTATCACAACCAGCGACCCGGAACGCATGTATTTGCCTATGTCCTCGCTCACATCGATAAGCGATTCATATCGAGGAGTTTTTTCAGCATCAATCGGAGTCTGAACATCTATCAGAATCGCCTCAGCGTCCCTACAAGTTGCCATGTCATCCACAACCGTAAACGCCCCCTTCTTCACGACGCGAGCAATAAGCTCTGACAAGCCTGGTTCTTCACCGCCTATTGGATTCTTGCCCTTGTTGAGACACTCGATTTTCCACCCTGAACGTTCAGACCGACGTTGCACTCCCACAACTCTGAAGTTGGGCACGTCTGCGAAAAGGGCGGCGATAGGTATTCCTGTGTAACCCATGCCGACAACTACGATTTTTCGTACCATACCGAGTAGCCAAATCAGCGCACTATTTTTTGCTTTCGGCATGCGTAACGTTTGTACTCATTACCTGTCAACACGAAAAGTGTCCACCCCCATAGGGTTAGCAATTTACCTTACCTCAAAAAGAGGATTGCACATCAGAAACAGATTATCAGAAAAAAACGTGATTTTCACTCTATTCAAGTGTATAGATGGGCCGGACCGGACTTGAACCGGCGACCTTTGGCTCGTAAAGCCAATGTCCTAACCAAGCTAGACGACCGGCCCCCTGAGCTAGCATACCTTTCCAAGGTTTTATTTCACTTTCGCTTCGGTGCATGGTTACTTGATCCTTTTTGCTAAGGCGATTGAGCTGGTCTGACACTGATATTTTTTTCAATTTTCCATCCTAAGTGCAGGATTCTTATAGTGCCTGCAATTTAATCAGTCGTGGTACTGATCTTCCCGCATCGTCGTAAAACTGGATTGATCATGAACAACACGTATAAAGGATCAACCGACCTGCTCCGCGACTTCTGGGAAAACAGAAGTGTCTCTTTTGAAAAGGACTACTCCATACGACAAGAGGGCATCGTCAAACTGACTGAAAAAATTGCAGAGCTCATCGAGGGCAAGAATGTACTTGAACTCGGCTGTGGTCCTGGAATCATCGCTAGTTATTATCCACAGACATCGGACCTGGTGGGAATAGACTTTTCATCCTCGATGCTGAAACTGGCGAAAGAGCGCGTTCGAAATCTCGTTCTTGGAGACGCGTTGAACCTCCCATTTCGCAACCGCATTTTCGAGGTTCTGACGTGCTTCTTCATTGCTTCCGATTATGCCGCAAAAGAAAACATCTTTGCAGAAGCATTTCGAGTTCTCAAAGTGAGCGGAGTATTTCTATACGCTGACTATTCTCCTGAAGACGAACACTGGAAACTTAGAAGACAAATTCAACCTGCTCTGGGACAAAGCTGCGATATCAAAATAGAAAAAGAGGGAGAACTCTTGGAGAAGCTGAAGAAAACTGGTTTCAGCCTTGATGAGCCGAAGCTTATAAGGTTCAATGCAGAGTTCAGGCTTGAACGCTACCTGAAATCCCAGAATGAGATACAAAAGCTCAAGGAAGCCAACCCGGACCTATGGGAAACCCTGAAAACCCGTCTAAAGAAGGGAAAAATTGAAAGAGAGTTCATTCTGCTGATCAGTAGAAAATAGCGCACATTATACAATATTGCTCAAAAAAGGGGACTTGCGGAAGACTTCATTCAAAGTCGGTTCTAACCAAGCTAAACGATCGGCCACCTAAACGGCATACTTTTTCTGAGTTTTATTCTACTTCCTGCATGTGGCTACTTGGTCTTCTACGCGGTGACGGATGAATTCAAAGCCTACTTCGATCGATTTGTTCTCTTCAACCAGAGTATATCGACC
>DASPTR010000049.1:0-4719 GCA_035623315.1 Candidatus Acidiferrum sp.
ATTATAGTCGAGAAGAATAGTCCTCCCAAGACGTGGTTCATAATGGAACCTTGCTTCAAGCAAGCATGTGTAGAAAGTGTCAGATCCTATGGGATCTTGCTCAAGGTTGCGTCGACTGATTGTTCTCGTCCCTTGCGGAAGATGGTCAGCTTGATCGTGGCGCCTATTTCTCTGTTGTGAATCTCATTTGCGAGGTCCTCGACACTGTTTATCGGCGCATTATCCATTCTGAGTATGATGTCTCCAGCAACTACTTTGGCATGCTGTGCTGGGCTTCCTTCGACGACGTTGGTGACTAGAACGCCACGTTCTGCGGGAAGGTTGTAGTAACGAGAGATTTCCTCGGTCAGGCTCAGACCTATTATGCCGAGCCATGGCCTCGTAGACTGTCGTCCTTTGAGAGCATCAGCCGTGCATTCCCTCACGGCGTTTATTGGAATGGCGAAGCCTATTCCTTGGGCATAAGGGATTATGGCCGTGTTTATCGCGATGACTTTTCCTTCAAGGTCCACGAGTGGGCCTCCACTGTTTCCGGGGTTTATCGCCGCGTCGGTTTGAACTAGGTTCTCTAGCACACCTCTTTGTGACTCTATCGTTCTGTTGACGGCGCTTATGACCCCCGAGGTCACCGTGGGGCCGCCGGAGAGCCCAAATGGGTTTCCGATCGCGTAGACTCTTTGTCCTACTCTGAGAGTTTCCGAGTTTCCAAGTTCTGCGGTTGGCAACTCTGCTCTTTCTACTTTTATGACCGCCGTGTCATGTACAGCGCAGGAGTTAATCAATGTTCCACGTATTACATCGCCGTTCCATAGTATGACATCTATCTTGTCTGCACCGCCGACCACGTGGTTGTTCGTCAGAATGTAGCCGTTTGGGTCGACTATTGTTCCAGAGCCCGTTCCTTCGACGGGGACTGCCTGGTAGAACATCCGATGGACAAGTTTGACCGTGCTGATGTTGACGACGCTTTTGGTTGCTTTTTCTACGATGTCTAGGACCGTCTTTTCATCGAAGGAAGACAGTTTCTCACCTCTTATCAAAAGGCAGATCGTGATCTAGGCAAAATCTGCATCGTCGTATTTCAGCGTTGGTGTCCATCTTTCGGCAAAACGGACACATGAGGCTGCTCTTGCGCACTAATTCGCATGTTTGACAGAAATAGGCCAGAAATTGATGCCCTTGGTACCTTCCGTCCAGAAGAAGTGCCGTCATCTTATCTATTAATGGTCTTATGTCGTCGATGTCGCTGACTTTTATGACTTGTCCCCTGTTCTTTCTCGTGTACCTGCTCACGGCGGACTGGGATATGCCTAGGATTTTAGCGACTTCGTCTTGCTTCAAACCGTGTTCTTCGATTAATTGTGTTGCCACCAAAGACTTGACAGCGGGAACGACTGATTTCACAGCTACTTCGCATGGCAGTATCAAAGGGTCATCACCATTTGTTTTATTTGTGGGTGGAAACATATATAAATATGACGTATGTCATGCTGATTATGACGCGTGTCATAACTGGACCAAAACGAAGAATTTTGGAACACTCACACCCCTTTCCCCTTCCAGCATGACATGCGTCAAAGATGATTACACATGCAAATAGAAAGCCTCACAAGTCAGCTCAATGGGGCAATCGAGCAGACAAGCCTGGCAGACACCGTAAAGAGGATGAAAGAAACCTGCGATAAATGCAACCCTATATCGACAGTAACGTGCATAGCAAACTGCAACATTTGGAGAATGAAGAACGAGTTCAGAGATTTGCATAAGAAGTTGAAGAACGCAGACTTTATGACCAGCTTGTTCAACGCTCTAAAAAACACGAAAAGATTACAAGTGTTAGAGATCCTTTCCAAGAACCAAACGACAATAAGCAAACTGCAGCAGGAATTGAAGAAACCCGATCATTGCCAAAGCCAAGAAACCATAATCGAAGAATATTTGGAACCCCTAGCGGAAGTTGGCCTTGCAGCCCGCGAAGAAGATAAGTATTTCGCAACGGTGTTGGGTCGAAGACTTAACGATGTGATCGTGCGACACTGTCACTTTGCCGAATTGTTGCCGCCTCATTCCCAAGGTCAAGAGGAATTTGTCTTAGCAGCCATTTTCGAAGAACCCAGGGCTCATGAGACCTTAGAACGATTGATCCCGCCGGGAAACGTTGCCCGCGTATTGGGCAGGCTTCAAAGAACAGGATTAGTTACGACAACAAAGGAAAATGACTACGTCTTCTTCTTCAAGACCCACAGAGACCCTAACAAAGAGAGTCTCTCGCCAACCGAGAGAAAGACATACGAAAGTATTCTCGACCAGGGCATCTCTGCTCGCAAGCTTGCAAGAACAGCAAACATTTCTCTCAGGAGAACGTACAAGTACCTGAGAAGATTGAAAGGAAAAAAGCTGGTATTTACGCGAGAGAAACCGAAGGTGTATGCACTAACCGATGATGGCATCCAACTGGCGAGAGTTTTGCAACGCGTACAAGACTTGACCAGAGAGGTATTTGAAGTAACTGCACGAGTCTTTGATGATGGCGAGACGAGCCAATTTGCGGTAACACCCTTTCAGACCAAGAGCTAGACAGGCAGAAGAATCCTTTTCGTATGCCAAGGCAGTTCTTCACTAAAATTCGCGTGCCCCTCCACTAGCCTAGTTTTTCTGTGTTGGCTGTTCTTTCCCTTCTAGCCATCCTTGTTCCTAGCTGATGAGCTTCTCGTACTCCGGATTTATGTTTCCGTATCTCGTCTGAATCATGGAACTGGCCGCTCGCCAGTCATCCTTTGTTTTTGCCCAGGTATCTGATTTCGTAAGTTTGTCAACGTAGCCCTTGATGGCAGGCTGCCGCTTGACGGTTCCTTTTTGCCAATCGATGGTTATGAGTCCTGCGTGTCGAAGACCATGCAGACTGCGCGTCATCTGATCTGGATCAACAGGGTACGTCGAGATTCCTTTGAGGTCATTGTTCAGAGAATCTATAGAAATCTCACTCTCAGACCTCAGGCATATGACAGCTACCAGTGTTTGAAGAGATCCTGCGGTTGGGGTTATATATGCGATGGCCCGCTTCGGAATCGGAATCTGCTCCAGTTTTTGGGCATGCCGTTTGTAAAACACGCCTTTAACGAGTTCAACAAGCGATAAGTAGAGACCGACGAACAGTGCTAAGATAAGAAAGAAGCTAATTGGGAGCGGCAAGAAGCCAAATACACTGTTGAGGAACGGAATAAACGGCAATGCTAGAGCAAAAGCCACTACCCCCAAACTGCTCGCCAGCAAAAGCGTACTTGGCTTGCTTTTGAAGAACGGTATCCTCTTCGTTCTTATAACAAAAATCACGAGAGTCTGCGTGCACAACGACTCGACAAACCATGCTGCTTGGAATTCACCCTTCAAAGGAAACTTGCCTTGCGAGTTCATAACATTGGTGTGGAAGATGGATATCATCACGAAGAAAGTCAAGAAGTCGAAGATCGAGCTTATTGGGCCGAAGTACAACATGAAGCTTCTTACGAAAGAAATGTCCAGTCTTTTAGGTTTCTCAATGTACTCCTCATCAACGTTGTCCGTTGGAATAGTGACCTCAGAAACGTCGTAGAGAAGGTTGTTGAGAAGTATCTGTGTAGGTTGCATCGGAAGGAAAGGCAAAATGGACGGTGGAAAAAGAGATGCTCCAGCCACGCTGAACATGTTTCCGAAGTTGGAGCTCACGCCCATCTGAACGTATTTGAGAGTGTTACCAAACGTTTTTCTGCCTTCAAGAACTCCTTCTTCAAGCACCGTCAGATCTTTCTGCAAGAGTATGATGTCCGCAGATTCTTTTGCAACATCAACGGCGTTCTCGACTGAAATGCTGACGTCAGAAACCCTCATGGAGGGTGCATCGTTTATGCCGTCGCCGAGAAAACCGACAACGTGTCCGTTCCCTTTCAAAGCACTGATTATTCGATCTTTCTGAGCTGGGGTGACTCTTGTAAAAATGTTAGCCTGTTCGACAACTCTCGACAACGCATCGTCGCCCATCTTGGCGATGTCCGTTCCAGTCACGACGCCTTTTATTTCGAAGCCTATCTCTTCGCAGACTTTTCGCGTCACGATCTCGTTGTCTCCTGTGACGACCTTCAGCTCGATTTGATTCTTCTTGAATAGTCCCAAGGATTCTTTTGCACTGGCTTTCGGCGGATCCATGAAGGCAACGTATCCTAAGAAGACCATGTCACTTTCGTCGTTGACAGAATAATTCACTTTGTCTTCTTTGACTTTTTTGTAAGCTATGCCAAGGACACGATATCCCTCAGAACTCAAGTCATAGTATTTCTGCTCGATCTTACCATGGGCTTCACTTGACAAATCCAGGACTATGTCGCCGAGCTCATAGTAAGAGCACGCTTTGAGGACTTCCTCAGGTGCCCCTTTAGTAATGAAGAATCTTTCCCCGAGATGCTGGGTCACGACCGAAACTCGTCTTCTTACAAAATCAAATGGAACCTCGTCTATCTTCTGATAGTCTGTAACGTCAATTGCCTTGTACGAAAGTATTGCCTCATCAAGTGGACTCTCTAAGCCTGTTTGGAAATGACTGTTCAAGAAGGAATACAATAGGACCCTGTCATCGTCCTTTCCGTCTGCGTCTACGTGCAGCAAAAGCGTGACTTTGTTCTCCGTTAATGTGCCAGTTTTATCCGTGCACAAAACGTCCATGTTGCCGAAATTCTGGATTGAAGA
>DASPTR010000050.1:0-3198 GCA_035623315.1 Candidatus Acidiferrum sp.
GCCATGTTCATGTCTTTGTCTTGGAGGAACTTGGCCTCTATCGACAGTGTTGTTTCTGATATGCTTGCTTCAACTTGGATGCTGCCGTTTTCGGTGATCCACTTAAGCGTGAGGTCTTCTCCGTTTTCTGAGAGGCCTAACCAACGAAGCAGGCCGAACCATTTTCCTTTGAGTTGTGAGACAAGTTGTGGAACTGAAGTGTAAGAGGGCAGGAATGTTTGAAGCAACGGCACACGCGATTCATCGACACAGTGTGAATGCAGCTTCATGAATTTATTGATCTTCGCCGTGACCTTATAACCCGCGGAATCTCTGTCCACGATGCCTTCTTGTTCTAGCCTACCAAGAATCCGAGACAGGGTCTCAGGATGTAAACCCATTCTTCTCTTCAACCCGTCGAACGTAAATAGTGTCAGGTCTTCTTCGCCTATCAGCGTGAGAACTTCGACATCTCGTTCGCCATACGAGGAATCTGCAAGATCATGCATCTCATCATCCAAGAATAATGTCGCTTCCCTTCGCTCGTTCCTTATTGGGCTTCTTGGTTCAGACGTTTCCGGATTATTTATGGTTTGCTTGGAAATCCTGCGATGCTGAATGGAACTAATGATGAGTAGAAACCGAAGGCCGAATGAGATTCGCTGACTTCAAACGCGTGTTCTACGGACTTGTCCGGGGACGACTGGGAACGCATGGAGGTTCGTTTGGCAAGTATTGGTTGTGTTACGCTTTTTGCGTGGTTTTTTCTTTGCGGCGGGTTTCTCGCTTGTCGGCACGAAAATCTCGATGTCTATAGGCGGGAATTGCAGCTTATGACCGCATGAGGGGCAGCTGGTGCCGAGTTTTCTTTGGATGTTTTCGAAATATGTGGGGCTTTTATAGGACCCGTCTTGCAAAATGGGGCTCGGGTCATCATAAAGGACAGATCCACATTGACTGCAGAAAAAAGTGAAGGGCATGTTTTCGCTACCTTATGCTAGGATAATTGTCGTGTTCGCTTGGTGCGAGAATTATGGTTTCGAGGCAAATTGGTTGGCACACCCAAAATACTTTGTATATTGAATATACAATAAACACTTAAAAATGTTCCTACACAAGAGTGTTGTAAGTATCGGAGAAAGAGTGTTGCAAGTTTCGGGGAATTGAAGTATGAAAACGCTCAGGATCTCTGAAGACGTGCACCAGCGGCTCACGGCTTTGCTTGGTGAATTAATGGCTCAAACGAGCAAAATGCAAACTTATCAAGATGCAATTTACGCTTTGATCAATGAGTCGGTCATCTTGCCACAGGAACTGCTTATGGAGATACAGAATTTCATCGGCCAGAACAAGCCTTTGGGCTTTACGACGAAGGAAGAGTTCATACGAGATGCTATTCGTTTCAGGCTTTCTTGGCTGAGCCAAGAAAAAGAGTGTGTGGAGATTCAGAAGGAACAGTATGATTTGCTCGATGAGGCAGTGAAAGAAATGAACACGCCCTACCATAACGCGGAGGGCTTCATAAATGGGCAGATAGAAGACGCACTAGCGAAGTATGAGGAATGGAAGCAGGCGAGGAAGCATCGCTGAACCTTAAAGACTAATCTTCATATTTTGCAGATGGGAGAGTCTTCATGGCTGTTTCTTTCTATCGACACCTATTTTGAATGCTGCTGATTGCTGACAAGGATTCGGGCATGTTCACCAATAGTGTTTGGTTTTGTTCAGGTTTGTGATTGATGGGAATCGTTATCGTGAATGTTGTTCCTTTTCCAACTTCACTCTGGACTTTGACGTGGCCACCATGTGCCTCGATATTCCGTTTGCAGATGGCTAGGCCGAATCCCATTCCCTTGGCTTTTGTCGTGAACAGCGGCGTGAAGATCTTCTGAACGACCTCCTTCGGAATGCCTGTTCCAGTGTCGGTGAAAGTGAACTGCACGCTACTGTTCGATTTCTTGCTGTTTATGGTCAGGGTTCCACCTCGTGGCATAGCGTCGAAGGCGTTCTTGATTATGTTGATGAATGATCTTTTCATTCTGTCAACGTCAACGTTGATTCTGGGCTCTTTCGTTGTCAAGTCCACTATTTCGATGCTTTTTGGTGTTCTCACGCAAGCTATTGCATCGCTCATTAGGGTTCTCGGGGTAGTCTCTGTTTGGTCGAGTCTCACTTCTTTCGAGTATTCAAGCAGGTCGTTTATGATTTTGTTCGAGTATTCGATGTCTTTTTCAATTATGGTTAGCATTTCTATTGCTCTTTCACCCATTTTTTGGCCGTACTTCGTTTTGAGATAATAGGCGGCTCCAGCAATGCCTGTTAGAGGATTGCGCAGATCATGGCCGACCATTCCTGCCAGTTCGCCGATGGCGGCTAGTCTTTCAGATTTGAAAAGTTGCTGTTCCATTCGTTTGCGTTCAGTTATGTTTTTTGTGATTGTCACGAAACCTAAGGGATTGTATGAGGCGTCGAAGACGATGCTGGAAGACAGTTCACCTGGAAACTCGTGTCCATTTTCAGTCACGAAAGTGTATTCGACGTTCTTTATCTGTCCTTCATCGAATGCTCTTTTCGTGTTCTCGATGGCTTTTTCTTGATCCTTTCGTGCGATTAGACTGAGAATACTTTCACCGATTAATTCTTGTTTTGAAGAGTACCCGTGCATTTTCAGTGCTTGTTCGTTACATTCAACTATGCTTCCGTTTAGGTCAGTAGCAACGATAGCGTCAGGTGAAGCGGCAAATATGCTTCTGATTTTTTCCTCACTTTTTCTCAGGTCTTTGGTTCTCTCTTCCACCTTTTCTTCCAAATGCTGAGCGTATTCTTTCACTTGTCGTATCAGTCTTGCATTTTCAATGGCTACTGCTGCTTGATGGACAAATAACTCAAGGGGCGCTAGCGATTCTTGGGTTGGTCTTCGTCCATTTTTTGGGTCGTCTACGCTCATTATGCCTACGACCTGGCCGTCAGGTAAACGTAGTGGAACAAACAGCAGATCGTCTGGATTCCAGTCAACTGTCTTTTGTTTGGGAACTTTGCTACGAAGTGCGTTTTTGAACTGTTTTCGCACCAACGGGTCGGCCCAAGGAAGATAGTAGAATTCTCCTAGGCGGAACCTTTCAAACATGGAACTGAGACGCTTTTGCCATACCTCTCCCGGTGCTTGATGTTCTCTCAAGTACTGTTCTTCTTTGGGTGTTAGACCTGCCGTCACTAAGT
>DASPTR010000051.1:0-3552 GCA_035623315.1 Candidatus Acidiferrum sp.
GGCAGGCTCAGACGTTAAGAGAGGCGAAACGATCCTCACAAAAGGAACGACGCTACGTTCCGGAGAAATCGGAACTCTTGCAGCAGTCGGCTCGTCGAAGATAAGAGTTAATGTTATTCCACGTGTGGCCGTCTTTTCAACAGGCGCAGAAGTGGCCAGCCTTGGCCGAAAACTTCCACCAGGAAAAATCTACGACACGAATGCCTACAGCCTAGGCGCGGCAGTTGAAGAAAACGGGGGAAAACCAATTTACATGGGCGTTTTCCCAGACGTAGAAGTTGAAATCCGCGAGGCGCTTACTCAAGCGCTTAGGTCCTCAGACCTCATCGTGACCTCAGGAGGCGTGTCAGTGGGACCTAAAGATATGATGCCTCAAGTTTTGGACTCATTTGGAAAACCAGGCGTACTGCTACACGGAGTGGCAATCAAACCTGGAAAACCCGTAGTAGTTGCTTCAATTTGCGAGAAAATGGTCTTTTCACTTCCCGGCCACCCAGCCTCAGCACTGCTGGTCTTTCATCTTCTAGTTGAACCTTTGATTCAGACGATGGCTGGGAAAAAACCAGACAAACCCTTGACGGTCAAAGCCCTCGCGACCATGAAAATGTTTCCAGCAAAAGGAAGACGGACATTCATCATGGTCAGACTGAGAAGAGACAAGAGGCGAACGCTAGTTGCCGAGCCGGTGCCGACAGGACTCTCAGGAGCCATAACAACAGTTGCAAAAGCTGACGGCTTCGTCGAGATTCCAGAAAACCTACAGTTTATCGATGCAGACAGAGAAGTCACAGTAACACTTCTGAAAGATGCAGCATATTGGCTAGGCTAGGATAGCACGTTCAAAGTCAAACACACGAGAAATCGCTGCGCACCTCTGTGCCTGCAACGTCAGACTAGCTTTCCAAGGATCTTCGTTTTGAGACGATATAACCCGTGAAGACCCACGTCAATATGAGGTAGACCAACATGCCAATGCTTAGCACATAGTCGGTTAGAAGATAATAGTATAACAGCAACACCGAAAACGTGGTGCCTGTGAGAAATAAAATGGCGATCAGATAGATCGTCCAATTCCTTTTCCTAAATAATCCATATGCTGCAACTACGCTGAATATGCCAATGATTCCCATGCTAGGGAGAAAACCAACCGTTGGCAACAGAGCAAGAAAGGCAATTCCAACAGCTAGATAAAAGATGAGAGCTGCAAACATCCCCCAACTTTCAATGTTCAATTTTGATCGGAGCGACACTCTATCCGCCGCCTCAAACGTACATGCATCTACAGCATCGTTAATAAATCTAATGCCTATGGCTCAACTATTATGTTCCTACTCCAGAGTCCAAGGTCAAACTCTTCAAAAAGCCCGCGCTCTGGCAACTGTTCTACGAAAATGTACTCTAGATCCATCGAACGGGCTGAAGCCACTCTAGCAGTCGAGGGCAAATGATCAAAACGGAAGGTCGGTCTTACCATCTTTAGATGCACGGTTCAAGCATCTTGTTAAAAAATCTAGCATAACCAGTCACGCGTCAAAGGTCACAATCATGGTGGGAGGGAAGAACTTGGTCGTGCTAGATAGGAAGAGAATGGAAGTGCTGGTCTTTCTCATGCTTCTGCGTTTATCCGAAACGTTTCAATATGGTGGGCTAGTTGCTTCATTGAAAGGACGCGGAAGTTGCGCTCATTGCATAAATCAACTAGGAAGCCTTCCATTTTATCTGCTTCCACATTAGGAAGGCTCTTGATAACGGTAAGTTTTTCCGAGTAACTTGCGTAGTCTTTAAGCATGATGATTATCACTCTTCCTTTCCCTAAGCCCATTCCATCCGCAACTGTCAGCGTGGCAATAGGAATGTTTTTTTCCATTTCTACTACAGCTTTCCTTAACTCTTCACTCTTCTTTTCATCCATGGTTTCTTGCTTTCCCATGAACAGAATGGCCATTATTTGATAGCCAAGCTTCTTAAAGTCAGGAATCAAAGTGTACTCTTTGATTATTCCTGCCTTCTCCAGATTGTTTCTTATTCTCGTAACCGTCGGCTGAGAAACTCCTATGATTCTGCTGAGTTCCCTGTCACTCTTTCGACTATCCCTCATCAATTCGGCGAGCACTCTGACTTCAGTATCTCTTGTACCATGTCCCTTCTTTTCAGTCAATTCCTAACTATCCTCATGCTCTTTTCATTCAATTGATTCTTATAAATTCTTGCGAACAAAAAAGACAGACAAAGATTCTGGTCACTTTTGCACAATTTAAAAGGCCACAAGGTGGCAGCAGCACGCTGCAGAAATGTGTGTCATTTTCGCGCGTGTACTATTTTCGTTTTCTGAATAGCATCGTTAAGTCTAACGTACCAGTCGCACGTCATAAATCAAAGGGGCAGGGCGAGCTTATTCAAGCAGTCTTTTTTGAGCGTGCACTAACAGGGTCTATATTACTACTTTGGCATAGAGTTTTGATCCGATCAGGACTAGTGCTATCATGCCAGCGAATAGTACTAGTACGTCGAGGCCTACGCCGTAGGTGCTGGTTCCTCCGACTACCATTAAGCTTCTTAAAGCGTCTACCGAGTACGTGAGAGGGTTGATTTTGGCGATAATTTGAAGCCACCAGGGCATTATGTATATCGGATAAATCGCGCTGCTTGCAAAGAACATGGGCATGGTCAATATTTGGCCTATCCCCATGAAACGCTCACGAGTCTTTACTAGGCAGGCAATTATGAGCGAGAAGGTGGAAAACAACGCTGAAGAAATCACGATTACGGCAACTACTAACGCTAAGTTTAGCGGATTCCAATTTATGTTTACACCTACTAACAATGCAAGTGCGTAGACGATTATGAGTTGGGAAATTGATCGCACACCTGCGGACAAAGCTTTTCCCATTACTAGAGCTTGTCTAGGAGTGGGGCTTACCAGGAACTTGTGGATGATACCTAAGTCGCGTTCCCAAATAACGGCTATGCCGTAAAAGATGCTGATGAAAAGAACGCTTTGCGCCAATATTCCAGGCGACATAAAAGCCAAGTACGACAGTTTCCCCGTATTGATCGCGCTGTTAGCGAAGTGACTCATGACTTCTCCGAAAACAAGAAGCCACAGTGCAGGCTGAACTGCGCGCGTGAGCAATTCAGTCGGGTCATGACGGAGCTTACGAACCTCCATCTCGCCAATGCTGATTGTTTTGTCAAAGAAACTGTAAACTGAACCTGCGATGCTTGTCAAACGCCTATACTCCATATTTAGCCCAGCCTCCTTGCTGTTCGTCTTGTGCTGCGTGCGTCTCGGAAACTTCCGCCTGATTCTAGCATGTGACCAGTGTAATGCGTGAAAACATCATCTAAAGTTGCCTTCTCCTGATGCAAGGAAGCTTTCAAATCCTCAGGAGTGCCAACTACCGCCAACTTGCCTAGATGCATAATCGCTACACGGGAACATAGATTGTCTGCTTCTTCCATGTAATGCGTAGTGAGAAAAATAGTGGTGCCAAACTCGTCCTTCAAGCCACGAATGTGATCCCAAACAGCTCTTCGCCCGAGGGGGTCTAA
>DASPTR010000052.1:0-10325 GCA_035623315.1 Candidatus Acidiferrum sp.
TCGGCGCTAATGTTACGGAGAGGAATGCGGAATCATCAAAAATCTGGCAACAAGCAGATGCTAAACCGTCAGTCGCCGTGACGAAAGGTGAAGCCACTGCCCCAGAGGGCGAGAAATCCATCGCATTAACAACGCTGTTCACGACCTTCTGATTCTGAGCCTGCGAAGCTAAGTCAAGCTCATGACCAAACAGTCCATGAGGCACGCATGCTATGCAATTGTATTTCTTTTCCAAAGCATTCTTGAGTAAATACGGCAACGCGCTGCTTCCGATGTTCTTGAAAGGCCCAGGATGAACGGAAGGAACGACCATGCACACTTTTCTCTCTGAGGAATCAAATCGGAACAAGACAAGTTCGACATCGCGTTTTTCGCTAACTCTCTCTAAGAAAACCTCGAAAGGAGCGTTCAGATCAGCTATCCAGCTGAGGAGAAAAGCTTTGAACAGAGATAACGCGGGAAAATCTAGCCTTTCGTCGGCCACCCTGTTTATGAGCGTGAGGAAGAGCTGGCTTGCAGCCACGCATAGAATTGGGGAAAAGACAAAGAACAGAAGCCTCAAGAAGGTAATCGGGTAATCTGCTGCCACCGCCTCCCATGCTGCAACGAAAGGAATCACGCTCAAGAAAGGTGAAACTAGAGACACCAAGACGAGGCGCTTGTAGTCGATAAACGACGTTGAACCGAAAACTGTCAGCCGGAGAATCAGCACAGCGGAAAAACCAAGCAGACAAAGTCTAACCCACCAAGATACACCATATGATATTTCCACCACTGTTCCTATGAAAATGAAGAAAAACCATATGACCCAACCGAAAAGAGAAAGTGCGGAAGTTCGTCTCAAATCATAGATTGGGTCCCGTTTCAGGAACAGCTTACTCATCGCATAGTCTGTGACGAAAGTGATTAGGAACAATGAAGAACCAAGCAGAACGCCGTAAGCCAGCCCTTCGAAAGAACGAAACAAGACAATTGTAGAGATTAGACCACTGATGAAACAGGCTAGATAGAGATACAGACAGACCCTCTTGTATGAGGGAAGCTTGAACAGCGATGCATAATGCTTCACCGCGACGCCCACTGATTGTGTCAAGGAATCTTGAGAATCGGAAGAACCCACTTTGATCCCTTTACCAAATTTCCTAAACGTAGCCACAAAGATATTAAAATGTTGTTGAAGATGTCGATGTTGAGGAAGAATTCATCTTCAGCTTAATCACAGATAAAACAGTTCTCGCAATCAAGGAAAATCAAGGGGAGACTAGCTCAACTGAGCAATTCAGTTGCACCCACAGTAAATCTAAGCCGAATGCCTTAAGAGTATCGAGTGTTTTAATCCTAAATTGTATATTGTCAAGGTTTTGCGAACTACATGCCTGAACAAGACGTTCCTTTAACGATATTTCACATGTTGGAGAAGAACGTTGGAAATCATATACGGATAATTCTGGATCCGACCTATGGTTTTGAAGGAACTCTTATGGCAGTGACGCGCGAACCAGCCGGAATATGGCTCTCAGACGCAGATGCGATCATTCTTCGCGCCACAATCGCTCAGCCTATACCTCAGGTCACAAGTAGGGAGGACAGAAGTGAAATATTCGTTCACTTAAATTCTGTCCAAAGAATAGAAGTTCTGCATGTTCCTACAAGACGATAGATGTCAACCAAAATATACATGTGCCAAGACACAGATAATTATTAGAGCAACCGAAGCTGCCACAAGCAGTTCTGGCCTGACTTTAACCCCTTCAGTTTCTTCTTCAAAAAATCTCAGCAGTCCAGCGCTTGCAGCCGGCATTGGCGAAGAGTCTTTTTTCTTCTTCTTGCTCATCTTCGATCACTTAAACTCAGGCATCTGATTACTACCATTTTCTTCATTATTAATGTTACGTAGTTTCAAAAGGCTTTTTATTTTTGAACAAACGATAACCTTTCCAAAGGTGGTTGCAATGGCTACGCCCAGAGAGGAGTACAATCACGTTTTTGACCTTCTACAACAGCATCACAAATGGTTTCAAGAGAGCATCCCGCTGATAGCAAGCGAGAACATCCCAAGCCCAGCTGTACGCGAGACTCTCGTCACAGATTTTGGAAACCGCTATGCCGAAGGATGGCCCGGAGAACGTGTATACGCCGGTTGCCGTTTCATAGATCAAGTAGAGTTCAAATGCATCGAGCTTATGAAGCAACTATTCAACGCCGAATTCGTGGATGTCAGGCCGATATCAGGCGTCGTCGCTAATCTTGCAGTATACACAGCTTTCACGGAGCCAGGAGACACTCTGATGGCGCTATCTATCCCGTGTGGAGGGCACATAACATCTGGAAAGAAAGAGCTCGGAGGAACAGCAGGAGCTGTCAAGGGACTAAGCGTTGAGTACTTACCACTAGATTACAAAGAGTTAAACGTCGACGTTGAGAAGGCGAAAAACAAGATTCAAGAACTCGCAGCCAAAGGGAAGCCGCCGAAGTTCATCATGTTCGGCGCAAGCGTCTTTCCATTTCCACACCCAGTTAAGGAACTTGCTGAAACTATCCACTCAGCGAACGCAACCATCGGATATGACGCAGCACACGTAGCCGGACTGATCGCAGGGGGACAATTTCAAGATCCGTTGAGGGAAGGCGCCGACGTCGTAAGTCTAAGCACACACAAGACCTTCTTCGGACCCCAACATGGTGGAATCCTCTCCTGGGAGAAAAATGCTGAAAAACTCAAGAAAGCGACCTTCCCGGGAATGGTCAGCAACCATCATCTTAACGCAGTTGCAGGTGTCACGATAGCGTGTTCAGAGATGATTCAATTCGGAAAAGAATACGCGGCTCAAATAGTGAAGAACGCTAAGGCCTTGGCTCAAGCCCTTTACGAAAGAGGCTTCAACGTCTTAGCAGAGCACAAGGGCTTCACACAGTCCCACGTTATTTTGATTGACATAACAAAACATGGAGACGGCGGCACAATCGAAGAGACACTTGAAAAAGCAAACATAATCATAAACAGAAACCTGCTGCCGTGGGATATCAAAGAAGGAAGACACTTCATGCATCCAGGCGGCATAAGAATGGGCGTTTCAGAAGTCACCAGGCTTGGAATGAAAGAGCCAGAAATGGCCGAGATAGCAGAGTTCGTCAAACGGGTCACGATAGACAAAGAGCCAGTAGACAAAGTAGGTGCTGACGTTGCAGAATTCAGAAAGAGCTATCAAAGAGTACAGTACTGCTTCGAGAATGCCACAGAAGCCTACAAGTACATTAAGATCCGTTAGAAAGCGCAACAGTATGGAAATCCTTTGGCCTAGAATCCAGTGCAAGAGAAAGTGCGCGTCAGCCAAAATTCACCTTTTTGAATTGGAGAGAAATCATGCATATGAATGAGTTTCAGAACATGATGCGTCGATTGTATTTCGATAAAGACTCTTTGCGTGGCGCCAAGGCTACATACGATTGGCTTGTGGATGAGATCAGAGAACTCGGTGAGGCCTTAGAAGGCGGCGACAGGAAGGAAATAGAGAAAGAATTTGCTGATGTCATTGCGTGGTTAGCCTCATTGGCAAATGTGGTCAACGTGGATCTAGAGAAAGCCGCACTGAGCAAGTATGCAGACGTGTGTCCGAAGTGTAAACATTCACCTTGCCAATGCCCTTTCAGGAAGAGCTCAACAGACGTTTCTGCCCGACACCCGTAAGCATCCACGCAAACGGCCTGACACCCCTCCGTTCAACGATCTTTTCAGTCTCAAGCAACTTCAGATGGTGAACGACGACGCCATAGTGCAGCCCCGCCTCTTTGGCAACCAGCTTGGCATCCATAGAACGTTTTTCCAGCACAATGAGAATCCGAGTTCGAGCCCGCAACCCCAGTTTTATGTTCTTTATGCAGGACAAAAACGCATTCGGATGCCAATTCTCCTTGACCATTTCAATCCATTAGTTAATAGTTCGTATGTGCAGAAAAGCCTTGTTCAAGCAAAGTCTGCAAGAGTTATTTGTTTTGGCTTCCCACCTTCGAACATGGCGCCAATCTCTTCTTTTATCAGCAGTATCCTTTGAGCATAATAATGCGGAAGCTCATATTTTTCGATCAGATGCAAGGCGACATCCAAGTATTTTTCGATGCCCCCACGATAAACTGTGAGAGTTAGTTGTCCGCCGCAGATTGGGCACTTGCCTCGAAGGGGAATCCGTCGATAACGTTTGTTGCAAGTCCTGCACCTGAAAGCCTGAGTAGAGAATGCTCGCAGGTTGCCCGCTATATCGCGGATGAAGTGTGTAGTTAAGACCTTCAGGGCGACTTTCCTGGCATCTACAGCTTCAATCTTCTGAGATAGGGCAAGCTGACTATCGAGCTTTTCAACCATAGTCTTCAGTTTTTTGTAGGAACTTTCAGAATTCCCCATATTGATATTTGACACTGGAACAGTGAAATTGAACCCTTCAAACTGCGCTTCTGTCCCAAGCCGTGATCCCACTAAGTCTATCAGCGAGCTAACCTGTCTGGCTTCCGCTTTGTCGCAAGCTTTTTCATAGAACTCGTAGGGATAGGCAAGTCCAACATCAAAATCATGTGCCTGCCTCTGCACTTCCTCAGTGTTGACGATGGGAATGAGAAGAAGAGGTGCATCCATTATGCCGCCTATTTGCGCCGGCAAATACTCGCGAGAGAAGTTGATCAGCGTGTCCAACGCCAGCATTAAAGCATCTTCGTCTCCGTCACAATCCCTCCGCTTGGCAGAATGCCAAATCGGATGCGCGTAGCAAAGGTTCAAGCTTGTGAAGCCCAATATGCGTCCCACTATTCCCGCACAAGTATGCGGAGCCAAGCCTATGACCAAATGACCAACGAGATCCTCTGCATGTTTGACATTATAGTACGGAGGAAGACCGTACATTTTCACCAGCATCTCGTCGATGAAGTCAGCTACCTGTATGAAGTAAACTGCGCTCTTTCGCGGGATAATGACATCCTGTAGTTTTAGCTCACAAATTTGATCTGGATTCGTCAGGGTTGCGCCGTGAATGTCATGAGTGTAACCCATCTCCCACAGTTTTTCAATCGTAACTCCAATCTCTGCTGGCTTAAAATGCGTCAATGGGGCGTTGGTCGCGTCAAAACGAATCGTCCCATCCTTGTAGACGGCCAAGTCGTGCTTTGCACGGAGTACTCCTTTTTCAATGCTTTCGGGAGTTTTCGTTTCATTCGTCAGTCCTTTCACGCCTTTGAGAAGGTGCGGAACCGAAGTGCCTAGACGGCTACTTGCGTCATCAAGTAGCTCTTTGAAGTTGACTGCTTGTTTCTGATACTGTCTCGGAGGCACATTGCAGACTGGGCATTCATCTTCCTTAGTGCTCTTTCCGCATCTTGGACAGATCTTTTCAGACACCGTTTCTGATCCACATGATGGACATTTGACCTTGGAAGTGAACGTCTTACAAATGGGGCATTTGCGCTTGACGGTTTCAACGATTGTTGGTCCATGTCTTCCAGCTTCAACAAAGTCTCTGTGACTACCTCCGGATAAACCCACAGGAAAGAGTACATGCACAAGAGGCTTCATTTCACGCCTCTTCGCTTTCTCCGGCCTTCCCATGCGTGCACCCACAAACGTAGGGGCCTTATCTCTTATTTGAATACCAGAAATCTTTGAGAGCCCTTCCAGAACTGTTTTGCATGCAGAGAAATTCACATCATCAACGGTGGTAATGCCCAGACAGAAGGCGAAGGCGTGCGCGTCCTCGTCTTCGACGATAATCTTGCCTTCTGAAACTTTGTGTGGAAGACAGAGCACTTCCATTGCCTGCTTGATGTTGGCATCAAATTCGCCTGTAATCTGAAGGATTGTGCGTTCGGAACGCTGCAGTCTTGAGTTGAGAACCCATTGTCTCAGTAGTTGAAGTTCTTCGACTGAGGATAGGTTTGACCAGAAAAAAGTGAAATGCGGGTGTAGGGGGACGCTCAATGCTGATGAAAGGGCAATGGATTCTTCGACACTGGGCTTGCACGTGAATGGGTTTTCGAAGAAAGCTTTCAGTTTCTTTGGCTCCATTTTGACGGCTTGCGAGGCGGCCTCAAGGCTTCCATTGAACCGCATCGCGATTACATTCTTCAGGTCGCCTATCCACCACTCCTCAGCGTAACCGGGCGGCGCGAGTACCCTGCTGTTGTACAGGAAGTCGCCAAAGCTGATCAGGATGTCGCCGAGGAATAGAATCTTCTCAATTTCAGCCTTGAGCTTTTCGAAGTTGCCAGTCGAAACTCGGATAACTGATCCGTCCCTCAATCGGACTACAGGCAAATCCAGAGTATCCACGGGCACTACGATTCCTCCCTTTCCTGGAAGTTCTAGCCGAAGTTGGGTCCCTCCCGCAAGGAAGTCCTGTAGAACTAGCATAGTTGCAGGATGAATCCCAACCGAGGCTAGCCCTGTATTTCGGGCTCTTCCATATCTTAGTCGAAAGCCTCCTCGCCTGGATGGAAAAGAGAAAATCGGCCGACCGGCAATGACCTCGTCCATGAAACCAGCAGATTTCTTCTCGGATTTCCTCCGAACATCCCTAAGCCAATCCCACCCTTGGAAACCAAGCCTTTCTATTATTGCCGTGACCTTCGGGGCACGTCCAACGATGCCGTCATTCACAACTCTCAGGGCCCCTCCCCTGATTCTATTCGTTTCAACGCGTGGCAGGTTTCTAAAAGACGAAACCTCAATCGGATTGGACTCTGTTCCCGTGACCTCTATCGGAATCCATTCAAGAGCCTTCCGAAGTTCTTCATCTGAAACGTGATATTGAAACCTAGTAACAGAACGCTCGTAGAGTCTAATCTCTTCAATGAATCTTGAGATCTCCTCATCCGTAGGCTTATAGCGCTCGAGTCCTAACAACCGCCGAACAAAATCTCCAACCACTAGCGTGAGAGCCTGGTCAGTGCCGCCTGCTGAACGCATGGGACCCGCAAAATAGATCGCCAGATAACGCGTTCGATCCTGATTCGTCTTTATCGCTACTTTGGCGACTCCCTGTAGGGGGGCTGCAGTAAGCCCCTCAGTAAAAATTGCGAGCGCAGTACGTATAGCCTGATTAGCAGCATCTTCAGCCTCCATATGCCCAAACTTGCCGTAAACTATCTCTTCAGCTACTTTGAACGCCAACTCTTCCCTAGGAAGTTTCGCGCTTAATTCCCTAATGCTCGCGGCAACGCCAACAGGCCCGACGAGACCCTCTACGAGATCTGCCAAGTCCTTCGCAAGTCTGCATTCCGTCTTCAGCGCAGGGTCAAACCCCACTGCTCTGGCTTTCTCGCTGATATTGTATAATATGCCAAGTTTGTCTTCTAAGTCTTCAGTGTAGTGCCGGTACGCTTCGCTCATTGTAAGCTTCAATCGACTTCTCCCCGAATTCGAGTTGCGCTCAAAGCTTATTTCTATATGGTTACAAGAAGCAATCAAAACGCGCCTTAAAAAATAGTGACAAGTCCATTCTGATTCTACACGAAAAAGGTTTCCCTACATCTCACATTCTTCGGTGTCTTATCCCTTCGATGATCCCAGAAACTTTGCTTTTCACCCCGCCTTCTTCTACTACGTTACCCGTGACTATTATATCCGCACCTGCGGACGCTGCGGTCCAAGCTTGGGCTCTGGTACGAATCCCGCCGCCCACAATGAGAGGAACGTCAATATAACGCTTCACGGCTCGAATCATTTCTTGCGGCACAGGCATCCGGGCTCCTGATCCTCCTTCCAAGTATATGAACCTCATTCCCAAATACTGTCCCGCCAAAGCATGAGCTGCAGCAAGGTCAGATTTGTCGTATGGAATTGGAACCGCTTTGCCCACGACACCAGCGGTGCCGCCATCTCCCACGATTATGTAGCCTAGAGGAAGAGGTTCCAAACCGTATTTCTTCACAAGCGGCGCCCCCAAGACCTGAGCTCCCATTAAGAAATAGGGGTCAACCGAGTTCAGAAGAGACATAAACCATATGGCGTGAGCGTAACGGCTTATGCCTGTGACATTGTTCGGAAAGAGGATTATCGGAATCTTGACCGTGCGCCTAACGATTTTGACAACGTCGTCCAGATGTGCAGTTGAGACAAACGTTGACCCCCCAATCATTATGGCCGCGGTGCCGCTCATCTTCGCTTTCAAGGCGATTCTTGACGCCTGTGGCGGAGTCACTTTCTCTGGGTCAATAAGGGTTATGTGTATAGAACCTTCTGCCGCTATCTGTTCAAGGAGGGATTTCTCAACTTGGGCAGTCATAAAGATCAGCTAATTTATGCACCTTGAATTTTGGCTGCCGCAGATTTCCTTGGGGTCGCGTAGAATTTGTCCGTAAACATGCAGTATATGTCAATCTCGCCCTGAACGGGCTTTATCGGAAACTCATCCTTCACGCCGCAGGCACCACAAGCTACGACGGCACGTCTTTGATCACGATCAATCTCAACCCTAATAGTTTCTTTGCCGCACTTAGGACAAGAGAAAAGTTTAGGCAGCCGTTTCTTAGGAATGTGGACGACTTTCCTTCTTCTCCGTCCCATGTCTCTGAACCCTTCTATAGTGTAGAACCCACGCCGTTCCAGTATTTTATGTTTGCCTTCAAAGGCGTTGATATTGGAAGAACAGAGTACTTAATGTTCATTGTGGGTGATAAATGGTGGTGCAACGAAATTGCTAGGGATACCCAGAGTTGACCTCTGTGTCTATATCTACTAAAACACATTGAACAGACCAACCTCTGTGGCTTCGCATCCCCCCAACTTGTTAATGAGACTTTACAAACTGAGAACGTTTGCGTCTTGGCTTGCCCTTAAATACACCATTAAAGCCATACAAGATTGAGGCTGGATTTCCTTGAAGTTAACTTCTTCGACCCTGGACTTGGATTGGTCAGACATCAAGTTGAAGTTAGTGAGATTCATAGCTGACTATGCAGAAAAGTCCCATGCAAACGGTGTGATTATTGGACTATCAGGCGGGATCGACAGTTCTACGGTGGCTGCGCTCTCGGCCTTGGCGTTAGGCGGGAAGAGAGTACTGGGGATTATGTTGCCGGAAAAAGAAACCTACAACGCCAGAGATTTGCGCCACGCTGAGCTTGTCGCTAGAACATTCAAGATTGAAACGGAGAAATGTGACATCACACAAACGCTGGAGGCATTCTATCATTCAATCCCGATCTTTGATTCTACGGAAAGAGTCTGCAAAGGTAACATAAAAGCCAGGACGCGAATGATTTACATCTACTATCATGCAAATAAGCTTAACAGAATCGTCTGCGGAAGCTCAGACAAGTCCGAGACTATGATGGGATACTTCACAAAATGGGGAGACGTTGCATCAGATATCATGCCCCTAATGGATTTATACAAAACTCAAGTCAAACAACTTGCCAAATACATAGGCGTCCCCAAGGAGATCATAGCGAAACCGTCTACGCCCGCTCTGTGGCCTCGCCAAACTGCAGAAGGGGAGCTCGGATTAAAATACAAACTACTTGACCTCATCTTATACGGGTTGGAACATTTCGCGACAGAAGCTGATATAGCCGAGCAATTGAATATTGAAGAAGGAACCGTTAATAAGGTGAAACGAAGATGGCTGGAAGCCGAGCATAAAAGGCGCATGCTTTTGACCGCCAAAATTGGATATCGCACGGTTGGAACAGACTTTAGGCTCAGGAGAGGATGAGACATCAAACAAAAGTTCAAGATAGCGCTGGCGCAGATATCCTGCAAGGCTACTAACAAGAAGGAGAACCTTCAGAAAATCGAGAAAACAGTAGCCAGGGCCAAAGCGCAAGGCGCAGAATTGATCATATTCCCAGAGCTCTCTTTAACGGGATATGTTGTCAGAGATCAAATCTACGAGCTTGCAGAACCAGTCCCTGGGCCTTCAACCAACATTCTGGCAAAACTCGCAGAGAAAACGAAAGCTTACATAATTTTCGGCATGCCAGAACTGAGCGGCGGAACACAGGCCACAATTCACAACACGGCTGTTCTCCTAGCCCCAAATGGTTTCGTCGGGAAATATAGGAAGATGTATCTCCCTACGCACAGCGTCTTCGAAGAGAAAAGGTACTTCCGCCCGGGGTACGAGGCAGCAGCCTTCGACACTCAACTCGGAAAGATCGGTCTAATCATATGCTATGACATCTTCTTCCCAGAAGTCACGCGACTGACACGATTAATGAATGCCCAAATCATCGTTTGCATTTCAGCCTCCCCCGCAATCAGACGATCATTCTTCGAAACACTAACGTCCGCAAGGGCGATCGAAAACACTGCCTTCTTGGCCTTTGTGAACTTGGTAGGAATC
>DASPTR010000053.1:0-6780 GCA_035623315.1 Candidatus Acidiferrum sp.
GGAGTAATACCGGCAACGCCTATAGCCACGTTTATCTGACCTTGCCTAAGCGGTCGTCCGTGCGTATCAGAAACTATGACGGCGACGTCGCAACCCGTCAATCTCATCACCTCCCTCCTGATGCTCTGCGCCGAACCATCAGGATTATAAGGTAACAGAGCTACGGTTTTCCCGCCTGGCACATTAGACCTATCGACCCCGGAGTTTGCACAAGTAAACCCGTGTTTAGTTTCGGTTATAAGATTACCATCTGCCATGCGTCGAATGGATTTCGTCTCTCGAAGAACGACCTCAACGACGGCAGGATCCTTTTCATACTGCTTCGCTATGTTTTTCGCGAATTCAGACGGCACAACTGTCTCAAGATCAACCACTGCCCCCTCGGCCCTAGATACGACCACATGAGTAACCACCAGCACATCGCCATTTTGAATTGGGGTGCCTTGCCTCCTAGAAGCTTCACATATGAGCTCGGCCAAATTGTCGCCCGACTTCACGATTGGCAGCTTCTCGATTCCAATTACCTGAACAGTGTTCATCCAAGTAGCCCCCTCATCCTTCTCAGAATACAATCCCGATAGCTTAGACTTATTAACGTTACATATTACTTTTCTCTAGATGGCACTCACAGAGAGTTCTAAGAAGATCAGCTTCGAGGAATCATTAGGAGCAGAAGTAGTCAACACTGAGAATTGTGCAGGCTGCGGCGCCTGCGTTGTCACATGCCCCTTCGAATGTCTAGAATACAGGAACAACAAGCCCGTATTAGTCAAGGACTGCAAAACCTGTGGCATATGTCCGAGAGTCTGTCCACATTATCACCAGTCTCCGGCAGAGCTAGAGAAATACGTATTCGGCAGGGAAAGAAGCGTTGAAGAAGAGTTCGGAATCCATCTCAGACTCGCTGTAGTGCAGGCAAGAGACAAAAAAATAATTGGCATTTCTCAAGATGGCGGCCTTGTGACTTCCCTGCTGTCGTTCGCCTTGGAAAACAAGCTAATTGATTCCGCAGTTGTTTCCGCAGTCAGCCCGGAAAAGCCTTTTCTGCCTATTCCAAAATTGGCTACAACTACGATGGAGATTCTCGAATGCGCCGGGTCAAGATACTTCTGCTCTCCGAATCTCCTTGCCCTAAATGAGGCCGTAAAGCAAAAGAAAACAGGCATAGCGTTTGTGGGCACACCATGCCACATACGAGCAATCAGGAAGATTCAAAGGGCCGGCTTAAAGAAGCTTACAACTCCCATGAAGTATCTCATTGGGCTCATGTGTTCAGAATGTTTCACCTATGAGGGGCTCATGGAGAAACACATCCAGAAAGCACTTGGTGTAAGGCCTGATAGTGTGAGAAAAATGAACATTAAGGGAAAGATGATTGTTACTACGGACTCAGGCGTTCACGCGATTCCGCTCGCAGAAATAAGGCAATACGCTCGCAAGAACTGCAGTTGCTGTAACGATTTTAGTTCTGAGCTGGCGGATATTTCCGTGGGAGGATTAGGAATGAACGATTGGACACTCGCAGTGATCCGCACGAAAAGCGGCCAAGAGCTATTTGAGGCAGCTGAAAAGGCAGAAATAATCGTAACGAGGGATGTGACAGAAGAGCCATTTGCCATGAATCTGCTCCAAAAGCTGTCCAAGAAGAAGAGGCAAAACCCCGTTCTTTAACAAGCCAGCAAAAGACTCTTCAAGCCTTTTTTTCGCAAGAATCTTCAACAAGCACTGGAGCTTCCATCAACTTGCTTTTGATCTTGAGCTTGCCTTCTTTTGAGTGAGGTTTTCTTACTAACATGTCGCCGCATTTTTCGATCTCTCTAGCTTCTTCGGCCAATCTGGCTGCCGTCTGAGCTATTTCGTGAGCGGACGCGACGAGCGGGACATATTTGGCACTTTCTTTTTCAACGAAACATGCCTGCAAGTTGATCTCAGCGATTTTCTCAGCCAGTTCATAGGCGGCCATAGCCTTCGCCCGAGCGTATGGATTCTGGAAGTCAGAACGATCTCGAATGGTGCTCACGTCAACTATCAACTTAGGTAAGACTAGATTCTCGCCTGTCTTCATTGCATATATCAGCTTATCGATTTCTTGATGAATTATCCTGTATACGCCTGTGATTGCGAGCACTTTGATGATGTTAGAATTAAAGATGGCCATCTCCGTAGAATCTAAGAATTCCCTTCTTGCTCCTATCATGGGGTCGCCTGTGATGATGATGTAGCCCAAGCATTGTTTTTCAAGCTCCGCTTTGAGACGCTTTGCAGGAGCATCCGAAACTATGACGCTGGGCACTCCGCAGCTTGCGAATTTCTCTCTGACCTTCGCCGGACCAGGTATGGCTGGGTTAGGAGATATCAAAACCAAGAGATCAGGATTAAACTCGAGAATTTTTGGCAAAGTCTCGTCGATATCCTCAACCGCCATCTTCGAACCAGTGGTCACGGTACGAGTTTTGATGTCTCGCCTATCGGCTAGTTCGTCAAGGAGCAGCTCGAAAAGCGGAGAAGATGCAATATTGCCGCATTTGAACACTCCGATTTTTTTGATCTGCTGTTCTGACAACTTTAAGCTTCCCGCCTTACTGTAATACCTTTAATTATTCTGTTAACTCTTAGGGTCCTAAAGAAGTTTGTTAACCGCCGGGGCTACTTGTTTTTGGACTTGAATGACTAGTAAATTGCTGATGCAGAAATCTTATATGACGTGTAAACAATTGCCGATTGTAAAATGAAGCAATTGTCCACGAAAAGCATAGCTTTCATAGGTGTTTTTGCAGCTTTTCATGTCACACTTTACTTGATTTCGCCTCCAGTTTTGTGGCGGAACTGGGCCATTTATCTAGCTCCTATCGAAGGAATAATTTTGGGTCCATGGGCTGGCTTTTCAGCAGCGTTGATTGGAAGCACGATTGGCCGAATAGTGATTCCTACTCCATTTTGGATGTTTGGAATAGTCTCCGAACCGTTGAGTGTTTTAGCTGCTGGTTTTTTGGTTAGAAAATCGTGGAGACCTGTCGTAGCTATCTACGCGGCTATGTTCGTGGGCTACTTTGCTACTCCCCTTGGCAGGGAACTTCCAGTTTGGCCTTTGTTGGACGCCATAATTGCTTTATGTTTGGTTTATCCAGCTGCAAAATTAAGCAAGAACTTATTTGGCGAAAACGTTGAACTCTTGCCAATTTCCCTCGCGATCGTGTCTTTCATTACTGTGACAACAGACGGTCTCGCCCGCGTTTTTCTGCTTATTCCCGCAGGATTGTACAGCGTCTTAGGCATGACCCAAGACATGGTATTGCCCGTCTTCGTAGGTGGAGGTATCGACTCCTTCGTAGAGGACGCGCTCGTCATCTTAGTTTCTGTCATTGTTGGGGTTCCTATTGTCTTGACACTGCGAAAAGTTATGAATCTCAAAAAACCATTAAACTGAGAACCTCATACGATAAATACGGACAACAAGACTTTGATTTTACACTAAGAGATACAAGCTGCAAGAATGGGTTGGGGATTACCTATAATGTACCAAAGATTGAGGCGAGGCTGAATTTTAGGCTCTTTTGCATATGAACACATCTAATAGTGCAAGACTCCAAAGAAAAGCTTCGAATGTTATTCTTCCTACGTGATATTCTGTTTCAGTTTCTCCAGATAAGCTCAATTTGGAACCACAATTGTTTAATACCGAATGAAGAGATCTTGAGTTTCTCCGAGAGGAATTGATGATGACACTCATAGAGGTTTCAGAAGCTCTCTCGAACGCTTGCGGCGTGACGGGAAGAGAAGATGAAATTGCAGGTTTGATGAAGAAATTCCTGAAGCCCTGCGTTGACGAAGTCAAAGAGGACAAACTTGGAAATGTTATTGGAATAAGGGAAGGAAAAAAGAACGCGCCGAGAGTCATGCTTGCGGCACACATGGATGAAATAGGCCTTCTAGTGAGGCTGATTTCGAAGGAGGGCTTCTTGTACTTCGCGAAGTTCGGTGGAATAGATGACCGCATTCTCCCCGCGCAGAAAGTTATAGTACATACTGAAAAGGGACCTCTTCACGGAATCATAGGCTCCAGGCCGCCACACATAACGAAGCTTGAGGAGCGACAGAAAGCAATCAGCTTCGATGAGCTATTTATAGACGTTGGGGCAAGAACCCAAGAAGAAGCTCAGAAAATGGGCGTGAGAATCGGAGATACTGCGAGTTTTGACATCAAATTTGCAAAGATAGGAAAAAGCGTGGTCATAGGAAAAGCACTCGATGATCGGATCGGCTGTGCCATCATGATTGAAATTCTGAGGCGGCTGAAGAGCACTGAATGCTCTGTGTACGCGGTTGGAACCGTGCAGGAAGAAGTGGGTTCAAGAGGCGCGACGACATCAGCCTTTGGCATATGCCCTGATATTAGTTTTGCAGTTGATGTAACAGTGGCAGGGGACACGCCTGGAGTGAAGGAAATTGAAGTGCCGATAAAAATGGGCAAGGGACCAGCACTGACAGTTGCTGATGCAGGAATGATTGTCCCGCCGAAGATCCTTCGACTTCTAGTGGACACAGCAGAGCAGAACAAGATTCCGTATCAACTTGAAACGATAATGGCAGGATCCACGGATGCAGCACGCATACAGCTTGCAAGAGAAGGCGTTCCAAGTGGAGCTGTGTGTGTTCCAACGCGCTACATTCACAGCCCTACAGCGATGTTAGATTTAGAAGACGCAGAGAACTCCGTGAAATTGATGGTGGCTGCAATACAGAAAATCCCGAAAAGCCTCTGATCTTTTCCAGCAAGTGAAAGGACATGACTGACAAGAAAACGCTCAGTGAAAAGGCAGTGAAACATTTCCTAGACGGCTACAATTGTGCTCAGAGCGTTCTGCTAACGATGTCCGAACATTGGGATTGCAAGAGTGTGTTAATCCCAAAGATTGCCACGGGGTTTGGCGGTGGCATAGGAGGCTGCGGTTCCGTCTGCGGGGCCCTCACTGGGGGCGTGATGGCAATTGGAACAAAATATGGAACGAATGAGCCCTCTGCTGAAAAGAGATCTCAATGCTACAAGCTTTCGCAAGAACTTTTCAAGCAGTTTAAGCTCCGACATGGAACAGTCCTCTGCAAAGAATTAATCCAATACGATCTTTCGAACCCTGATGAACGGAAAAAAGCCCGCGACACAAAAGTCTTCGAAAAAAAATGTACAAATTTCGTTCGAACTTCCGTCGAAATTCTGCTGGATCTAGGCGAAACCTCAAACTGATCCTGCGTTCCTTCTGATCGTTCGAAGCGCGCAGTGATAGGCTCGTGCGTCAAGCAGAATCATTTTAAGAAATGATCGACTACTGTAAAGGCTATGATCGACCTCAGTGACAATGATAAGCGCTTCGAGTTTTTGGAACACACCGCAGACGCTTACGTCGCTGCTTATGGCAAGAACTTGGATGAGGCTTTTGAAAATGCAGCCCTTGCATCGTTTGAAGTGATGACTGACACGAGCGAGATAAAATCTGAAATCGAAGATAACGTCGAAGTCGAAGCACAGGACGAATACGGGCTTCTTTACAACTGGCTCGAGGCATTACTGGTGAAGTTTGACACTGAGGGAATGCTCTTCTCAAAATTCAACATCACAGAATTAACGAAAACTGTCAAAGGTTTCAAACTTCGAGCCAGAATATGGGGTGAGAAGTTTGACTCAAAAAAGCATCTGCAGAAGGTAGGTGTGAAGGCCGTGACCTATCACAGAATGGAAATCATCCGAGAACCAGGCAGGGTCACATTGAAGTTTATTCTCGACATATGAGAAACCAAGTTCAACGGACTATGAACGTTATTTCCTTGACGAGCGTTTCTGGGATCAACGCCCTCTTCTTCGTTCTGTTCAGCTTAACGAAACCGAACCCTTGTAATACCATCAAGTCTTCATACACGTTCTTCACATTGCGTTTGACTCTTTGCGCCAAATCATTAATCGACTCTACCCTCAACACTGCAAGCTGGCACAATAATTCTATCCTCTTCGGCGTCAACAAAGAGGTCTGTTCAGGCTTGAAATCTTTGACCTCCTCAGCGACGTAATCTAGCTCCCCATCCTCAACATAGCCCTTGTAACTATCCACGAGTTCTGCCCACTCAGAATATGCTCTCGCATGACGGGCACCCATTTTCCTCCTTCGAAAGAGTTCTTCAAACTCATCGAAACTCATACCGAATTGATCCTCGAACACCCGAATCTTTTCTAAGACTTCATCCGACGCGAGCTCTCGACTGATCCGCAACAACACAAGCTATCCCCAAAGAAGCAGTATAGCCCTCGTTCCTTTAAATGCCCATGATGAAAACCCTTAAAACATTTGACACACCCGTTTAGAATCGCTTGAGAACGACCTTGGTGTACACATGAGCGTAACAACTCTTGAAGAACACATCGACTTGATCGACGCAGAAACCGCTGGAATAAGAAATTTCATCGCCAGCTACGTGCTCAGAGGAAAAAGGGTCGCGATGGTCGAAACGGGTCCAGCATCCTCAGTGCCCAACTTACTGGCGGGCCTCAAGAAACTGGATGTAGAACTCGAAAAAGTTGCCTACGTTGCCGTTTCCCACATTCACTTGGACCATGCTGGAGGCGCTGGAACTCTATTGAAACACTTACCAAACGCAAAAGTGATCGTCCACCCGAGAGGTGCATTTCATCTGGCCCATCCGCAAAAACTTTGGGAACAGTCAAAGCTAATTCTCGGAAGAATCACCGAATTGTATGGTGAACCTGAACCCGTTCCGGAAGATAGGATCATC
>DASPTR010000054.1:0-8350 GCA_035623315.1 Candidatus Acidiferrum sp.
AAAGAGAGAATTAACGGTAGTCCGATGCTCCTTATAGTCATCTACGATTCTAGGAAACGAGCCCCTGCTTCCGAAGGGGATGTTCTAGGATTTATCAGCTTGGGCTGCGTCATGGAGAACATGTGGCTTATGGCACAGTCGCTTGAGATCAGTGTTCACATTTTGAGTGTGTTCAGCGGCGAAACTGTGGAAAGAGATGTAAAGCAAGTTCTGCACATCCCAGAATACATGAAGATCGCTTTTGCTGCTCGTCTGGGATACCCTGCCTCCAAACCAGCTAAACACCCTAGAGTGCGCCGCGACGTAGAAATGTTCGTCCACTATAACAAGTTCTCGCGCGTTTGACCTTGCGAATGAATGGAAAATTGATGAACTCCGCGCATTATGTTTTTATAGTGCTTGTCAACTGAAAAATGCGTTCATTATTCGCGAGTCAGGAGAGAAGTAGACGTGTCTTTTCCGCAAGTTGGAATTGAAAGTTCTTCGATTATCGTGGACGTTAAAAATCTTTCAAAGCTCTTTGGCAAATTGAAGGCCGTCGACAACGTAAGCTTTGAGGTTAAGGAAGGAGAAATTTTTGGTTTTGTTGGGCCCAACGGAGCTGGCAAAACCACTACGATCAACATGCTTACGACTTTGATTAAGCCTTCCTCGGGAAATGCCGTGGTGGCAGGCTATGACATATTCAAGGATCCAAACGAGGTGCGAAGAAACGTTGGAGTTGTACCGCAGGAGTATACCGCCGACGAAGACATGACTGGAATAAACAACATCCTTCTCTGCGCTGATCTCTACGGCATACCAAGAAGCGATTCAAAACTACACGCGCAGGAGCTACTCAAACTGGTGGAGCTTCAAGACGCTGCAAAGAGGAAGGTAAGCACTTATTCCGGAGGAATGCGAAGGAGACTGGAACTAGCTTGCGGTTTGATTAATTATCCAAAACTGTTATTCCTTGATGAACCAACTCTCGGTCTCGATGTCCAAACCCGCACGGTTGTCTGGAAATACATCAAGATGTTAAAAGAAGAATACTGCATGACCCTCTTTCTTACAACTCATTACCTTGAAGAAGCCGACTCACTGTGCGACAGAATAGCCATAATCGATCATGGTCACATCATAAGAATCGGCTCCCCAGAAGAGTTGAAGGCAAGCATCGGCGGGGACGTAATTGTGGCAACGCTCAAAGAGACAGAGCCGGACATTTCATCCGATATCGCTAAAATCAAATTGGTAAAGAACGTTCAAAAGAACGATAACAACTATCGCATAAAAGTGGAACTCGGCGAAGAAGCTTCTCCACAAATCATGGGTCTGATTCAATCCAAAGGGCTTCACGTGACGAAAATTTCGTTGACGAAACCAACCTTGGACGAGGCATACCTAGAATTTACAGGGCGCAACCTGAGGGAAGAAGAAGCTGACAGGATGCAGATGTTTAGACAACGCGTAACGGTGAGACGAGCCAGATCGTAAAATGAGGGACTGAGTTTGGAAGAATCCAATTCGACGATGAATAAAGAGACGGCAAAAGAACAGTCTAAAGAGGTTTTTGCAGAGAAGCAGACGGCAGCGAGGGCGGCTCCCAAACTGAACAGGAGTCCCCTGCACGGATTATGGGCGCTAACGAACAGGGATTTAAGAAAATGGTACACGAATCCAGTCCAACTTTTTACTTCGTTAATCCAACCGGTAGTTTGGCTTGGGTTGTTCGGCAAAGCCGTGAACTTTGGGGATTTCATCGCGAAGGCAGGAGGAACAAAGGCACAGCAAAACGCGATCTTGCAGCTCTATTTCGGTACAACCAGCTACTTTTCTTTCCTGGCTTGCGGAATGCTTGCCATGGTCGTCCTGTTCACATCCGCGTTCAGCGGAATGTCGGTTGTGTTTGACCGCAGGTTCGGCTTCCTGAACAAAGCTCTTAGCACACCTGTGGCGCGCGGAGCGGTTGTGATGGCCAAAATCCTCCAAAGTGTAGGGAGATCGTTGATTCAATCGGCCATAGTTCTAGTGATCGCGATAATTCTCGGGATGGAAACAGGTCATTTCACCGTGGTCGGAATTGCAGGCGCATTCATCATCATTTTTCTCATGGCCACAGGGCTATCGGCGTTATTTACTATGCTTGCGTTGAGATCAAGTGATTGGCAAACGCAAGTGGCTCTCATCAACCTAATCAACCTGCCCTTGCTGTTCGCAAGCAACGCAATATTTCCCAGATCACAAATGCCACCTTGGCTTCAGAACGTCGTAAATGTCAACCCCGTTAGCTACGCTAATGATGCAGTAAGACAAATGTTGATAGGCGCGACAGGTCAATTCAGCCTTTGGTTAGACTTTGCGGTCCTGATCGGGTTCGCCGTAATATTGTCTGCGATTGGAATAGTCCTTTCCTGGAGACTCCTCTCCAAGTAGCCCCGACCAGGCGGCTAGAGGCGAGGGATCTTGAAATCTCTTAGAAACATGATCTTGGACTCTTACGTGAATCTGATCCTTATTTATCTTGGCAAGTGATTCAGAACCTTATGTGTGCTGGACCCTTTTCTAGAGTTTACGACAAAAAAGGGTAGATTCTAGTAATAGTATGTTATTGTTACGTTGAAAGTTGCCGTACTGTGATCCACTGTTCCTATGTCGATTTCCAAATTTGGTGTTGACAGAATCGGAAAGACCATTGTACCGTTATTGCTGAATCCTTCTTTATAGTCAAAAGCTAATTCATGAGAGGTCCAGACCATTTGAACATAGTTATTGAGGCTTGCTGAATAACTATCAACTTGAACCGAGACGTACCCTGCATAGGGGATCACGATTCCTGTTGAACTCCACACTGCATAACCATTTGCAGGACTGCTCACGTTCTCTCCGTTAACCCAGATCGTGGAATTATTAAGGTTGAGTATGCTCGTGAGGTCACCTATTTGGTCCTGCTGATTTGTGACTTGCGAATTCAACGAAGAGATTTGAAAATTCTTGCCATTTATCGTCGTTGTATAATATGCAAGAACTCCTGCAACAACAACTGCTAGAATAACGCACAAGAGTCCCAATATGTTTGCAACACTTCTTCGGACAACTCTCTCCTCACTCATTTTTTGGCCTCTGATTTTTGTTCCCGACTCTTTTCTTATGCCAGTAGTCCCAGTCAGTCATAGTTTATCCCTCTAATCTCTTTCATACTGTTCGCTTAACCTTGCTTCTGTTGCTGCGCACATTAAAGGCTACAGTTTGCTTTCCGTCTTAAACTCTTATATTGCTAACTCTTTTTCTATCCTGCGATAGCGAGGATTCACATGCCAAGAACAGTCGCTCCGTGGGAAGTCAAACGGGAGTTGCTCGTGAAAGCTGAGGATAAGACAAGCTCAAAGTATGGATGCAGCCCAGAAGCGAGGCAGGCTGACGATTACTTGCAGCATGGCGTTGTAAATTTAGACAAGCCTTCAGGGCCTTCAAGTCATGAAGTTGCTGCGTGGGTCAAGCGTATCCTCAAGCTTCAGGCAGTCGGTCACGGCGGGACTCTAGAGGCCTAAGTCATAAGCCAGAGAAATCCCAAAGTGACGGGAGTGCTGCCGGTCACGCTAGGGGACGCTACGAAGGTTGTGCAGGCTTTGCTGTACAGTGGCAAAGAGTACGCCTGTGTCATGAAGCTTCACGCGGATGTTTCGGATGCTTGCGTTAGAAGAGTCTTGGAGGAGTTTGAAGACCTTGTTTATCAGCGGCCTCCTTTGAGGGCTTCTGTGAAGCATCAACTCCGCACCAGAAGGATCTACTACTTGGACTTTCTTGAGATGGATGGACGCAATGTTCTCTTCAGAGTCGGGTGTGAAGGAGGAACCTACATAAGAAAACTGTGCTACGACGTGGGTGAAGTTCTAGGTTGCGGCGCACACATGCAGGAGCTTCGCAGAACAAGAGCTGGACCTTTCATCGAAGATGACTCGGTTACTCTGCATGATGTTGCCTACTGGTTTGGTGAATGGGAAGGAAGAAATGATGAGACGTTTCTACGAAGGTTCGTTCAGCCTATGGAGAATGCTTTGGCTCTTGTTCCGAAGATCTACATTAGAGATTCAGCAGTGGATGCTATATGCTACGGTGCCCGTCTTACCGCTCCAGGCGTGTTAAGGATTGAATCGGGACTGGTTAAGGGTTCGATGGTTGCAATTCTCACTTTGAAGGGCGAGGCGGTGGCTCTAGGCCGAACTGTGATGGATGTGGAAGAGATCATGACGATTGAGCATGGGGTCGTTGCAACCACGGAAAGGGTTCTCATGTCTCGCGGAACATACCTGAGATGCTGGAAGAGTGGCGAAAAGCGTAATGACTAGAATGGACAAGACAGCAGAGCATTATTTTGCAGAACATCCAAAGTCCAAGGCACAGTTTGGGCTGATTCGCGCCTATCTCCGAGGGAAACATTTCGAGTTCCTCACAGCTTCAGGGGTCTTCTCCAAGAGCCGTATTGACTTGGGAACGAGACTGCTGATCGAGTCAATGGTGCTCCCAAAAAGGGGCCGCGTGCTAGACATCGGATGCGGCTACGGACCTATTGGAATAGCCGCGGCTTCTCTAAACCCAAACTTTGAAGTAATGATGGTTGACGTGAACGCCCGTGCGGTGCGCCTTGCAAAAAAGAACATCGAGAAAAACCGTGCCTACAACGTTGAAGCCAAGCGCGGTCGCCTCTATGAACCGGTTAAAGATCAGGTTTTCGATTGTATACTCTCGAACCCTCCAGTGAGTGCTGGATTGGAAATTGTGAGGGCAATAATCTGCAACGGGCCTGAATTCATGAAGCAAGATGCCAGTCTTCAGATGGTTCTCAGGTCCAAAGTAGGTGGCAAAAGGCTGCAGATGATGTTTAGTGAAACTTTCGGGAATGTTGAGGTCCTGGCAAGGGAGAGCGGCTATCGCGTTTTGATATCAAAGAAACAATAGACAGAAAGCTCTCCCCAAGCTCACTTTGACCAATGTCGAAAACCTATAGTAAACCATGTCCCGATTAAACCTTTTACCTTCAAAACGCCGAGCGCACGCTACGGAGCAATTTGTAAGACGTGTGATTTCTTATGCATTTCGGGCAAGCGAACTCAATAGGTGAGCATTGATTCACCTTAGTGCTTCATAAAATCTATTCATTATGAATTCGATTCTTAGCCAAGATTACGAGTTGAATATCTTATGAAAACCGTGGAAGCATGATAAGAAGAAGGTGGGGACAAGGTGGGTTTTCTTCTTTCTGACCACGTCATTTTAATCTTCAGCCTAGCCGTTTTGTCAACTGCCGCACTAGTTTGGACTTGGCGAAGGGGAAAAAAAGGCTATCGATTTATACTGATACTCTTGGCGGCGGGTATCTGGTGGACCGTCTTCGAAGGTTTGGACACAGGGATGGCAAACGTTGCTTCCAAGTTTTTCTGCGAGAAGATGAAGTATTTCGCCATAAACACAATCCCGGTTGCATGGGCAGGGTATGTCCTCCAACAGACAGGGCGAAAGAAATGGATTACGTTCCGAAGCATAATGTTGTTGAGTATAGTGCCGCTTTTGTCTCTTGGCCTTGTGTTGACCAACGAACTGCACGGTCTTTTCTTCAGTCAAGTCACGCTTAACAATGTCAACCCATACTTCCCATTAAACGAAACGTTTGGGCCAGGATATATCCTCTGTATCGGCTACATCTACGGTGTTCTATTGGTGACCAGCATTCTCTGTGCACAGATGCTGGTGCATTCTCGTCGTCTCTACAGTCGTCAAGCGGCTACTCTCTTGATTTCGACTGCGTTTCCATGGGTGATCGCTTTGATATTTGAGTCGACTCAGACAAAGAACTTCATGTTTGACCCGACACCTGTGACTGTTTGCATCACGCTAACTGCGATTGCACTAATCAACCCAACTCGACTCCACCTTGGAGAAGTAATCTCAGTTGCGAGAGGAAACGTTGCTGACGGAATGGCAGACGCATTAATCGTCCTAGACGAAAACAACCATGTCCTAGACATGAACAAAGCCGCCAAGAACCTAACGACTCTCTCAGAATCCGAAATTGCCGGACAAAACCTCAAAGATGTGCTTCCGAATTTCCCAATCCAAAAAATCTGTAACTCAGATTCGACTGACATTTGCGGAGAGTTTGCCTCGACAAGAGACGAACGGTCTTTAACTTTCGACTTACGCATTTCCCCAATATCTGACTGGCGTGGCCGTCTCAGTTGTCGAGTGGTCGTACTCCGGGATGTGACTGAGCGAAAACGTGCAGAAGAGGAAATTCAGAAGCAGATCAAAAGGCAAACCGCCCTCATGAAAACTTCAGCTGAAATGATACATTCCATCGACATGCGAGAGAGGCTTCAGGCGATCGTGGATGCGATCAGGGATCAAGGTTGGCGAAGGGTTGTCATCTCTGTGAGAGACGAAAACATGGAGATGAAGAGTCCTGATGACCTCGTAACCGTAGGTCTCACCGATGAAGAGAGAGATTACTTGTGGGAACATAGACCTCCAGGTCAAGCAGTGCGAGAACGGTTTGGATCAGAATACGAACGCTTCAAGATAGGCGAGTTCTATTATCTTCCATGGAGCGATCAATGGGTAAGAGAAGAATTCAACAAGACTGTAAGTGTTCCTAGTCGTGTCAAGCCTGAAGAGATGGTCGACTGGGACCCCCAGGATACAGTCTACGCCCCACTCAAGTTGGCTGACGGACGCATAGTAGGTCGCCTGAGCATGGATGACCCTATTGATGGCAGGCGTCCCACTAAAGATTCCTTGGCGCCTCTCGAATTATTTCTATATCAAGCAGCGGTAGCAATAGAGAACGCGCAGCTGATTCAGCAGCTGAGCAATGCAAGGATTCAGCTTCAAGTATATGCTGACAATCTCGAAATGAGAGTCGTCGACAGAACCCGAGAGTTAAGAGAAGCTCAAGACAAGCTACTGAAATCAGAAAGGTTAGCAGCCATAGGCGAGTTGGCAGCAATGGTTGGACACGATCTACGAAATCCGCTAACTGGCATAGCGGGCGCGGCCTACTATCTAAAGACAAAGACAGCTTCGAAACTTCACGAAAAAGAGAAGGATATGCTAACCATAATCGAAGACGCAGTAACATATTCTAACAAAATAATAAGCGATCTCCTCGATTATTCGAGGGAAATCAAGCTCGAACTAAGGCAAACAGATCCTAAGACTCTTGTTGAGGATACCCTGCGACGTGTCGAAACTCCTGCCCGAGTCACAATCGAAAATCTGACAAAGCCCAAACTAAAATTCGAAGTTGACATAGAGAAGATGCAAAGAGTGCTCATAAACATCATCAAAAACTCCTTTGAGGCGATGCCCGAAGGTGGAGTTCTGACGATAAGAGGCGACACGAAAGAAGACCAGATCTCTCTCAGCTTCGCTGACACAGGATTTGGAATGGACGAGAAAACGTTGCAAAAGCTGTGGACGCCACTTTTCACCACAAAAGCCAAAGGAATGGGGTTCGGCTTGCCCATCTGCAAGAGAATAGTCGAAGCCCATGGAGGAAAAATCAACGTAGAAAGCGAAGTTGGGGAAGGTACAATCTTCACTATAACCATCCCAGAAGAACAGAAACCCGTAGAAATGGAAGATATCCATGTTGAACCACCACAGGATATTAAGCTGGTAAGACTAGAAAAGAGCGCGCTGCGTGCGACAGGTTCGCTTTAGTGCGCCAGCGTGTGCTTGTTCTTGTTCATGTGTATTCGTGCCTGTGAATGTGTAGAGGTGTGAGTAAGCGGTAGAGCGCGCGCTCAATTACCTAGTAGCATGCGCGAAGTGCACTCCTCAATCACCTCGGAAATCTTTTCCATCCAAAGCTTTTAGTTGCTTAGCTGATACAAGAGTGTGGGAACTGCTGAGAGACCATGCAAGTCGCTCAAGAAGTGAGCTATGGTTGCCCTGCCGGGGTCTCCTAGCCAGGTATGGAGCAAGCCTGGAGACGTTTAGATTTCGAACGCCTAACAGCTTGTGGCCTCTCGGGGCCACGTGGGTTCAAATCCCACCCCCGGCGCCTTCGATACATTTCCGTCCCTTCTACAACTTCTTGCTTCATTTTCTATTAGCCAAGATGCCGGTTATATTCAGGTTGGCTCTTTGATGCTCTTTCCAGCATCCTAAGAAATTGGCTATCGAATAATACTGTCGCGATTGGTCAGAAAGTCACTGCTTCTAATCAATAGTACGCACGAACATCGGCCCTTTTACTACGGGCGCATCGCTCCTAATCCGGAAGCTTGCTGGCGGCTCGTGACTTCCACGTGTTCGATCACAATTACTGCTCCAATCACTACTCGGTGGTCTACTTCTCCTGTTATCG
>DASPTR010000055.1:0-26827 GCA_035623315.1 Candidatus Acidiferrum sp.
GGACTCGCAACTTTCGAACTAAAAGATGATACAGGCAGAATATGGGTTTCAGCCTGGAGGGAACACTCAAACATCGCGGGCAAATTAAAAATGGGCGATCGAATCATGATGAAAAACGCTCAAGTCAAGAAAGGCTTCGGCGAACAACTTGAAATATCAACAAAAGCCAAAACAAACATAACCGTGGTCACTTGACCAATTGACCTACTGAACAAAAGGGTTTCTCGATCCAGCAAACATGAAAGATGAGGCTAACGAGGAAGCCTAGGCTAGCATTTCCTTGCTTTTCACGGACTCGGCAGATGGTGCCGTTCGCCCTGAAGGAGACATGCTCCCCCAGTGGGGCGGGATTCGAGCCCGCGACATCTGGTTCATGGGCAAGGCCCCTGTTGAAACTCCAGATTATGAGTCTGGCGCCCAAGCCAGGCTAGGCTACCCCGGCTTCTATATTCTAGGTTTGTTTGATTAGCAAAGCTTGATTTAAGGTTATATGATTCAGAAATGTTTTGCGTTCTCTTCTGCATAGTCCATTTTTCGGTGTTTCCAGATACGAAGCCTGAGCATTCAGCTGCCTGATTCGTTCACGGCAATCACTGTCCACCTGCCTGCAACGCATCTCGTCTGTTCAGTCAGTAACCGTATTGCCATTGAAACGGCTCAGTAATCTCCGACTCTGTGGAACCTACCTTGAACTCATGAAGGGTAGAAAGCTTCTTTTAGGCTTACTAAAAGAATCTAAGGGAGGGCTAGAAAAGTCAATACGTCAGAATCCGTGAGTGGTGATTCGGAGGAGGATGACTCGACATATGGTTAGTAAGAAGAAAAAGCAGCGAAAGAAGAAAGGAAACACCGATCCAGAGAAGATCATGGAAGAGGATAGGGAATATAGTACAATGGAATTGGAAGAGGACTTTTGAGCAATCAGCTTTTGAGAGACAATTTCGTCTTCACATTCTTCTTCTAAGCGTTCCCGTTAGCTCGGGTCAGGAACTCGGCTATTTTTCGATCTTTTCAACGCCTGAACGCGTTCCGAGATATATGACACTTGCCATTTCTACGAACAGTCCGTTTTCAAGGATGCCTGGAATGTTCCGCAGTTTGGTCTCTAGCTCTGCTGGTTCGTAGATAGGTCCGAAGTATGCATCTGCGATGATGTTGCCATTGTCTGAAATGACGGGTCCAACCTTTCCCTTTCCCTCTCTCAACACGGTTTTTCCGCCAATTTCTCCAACTTTGCCTAAGACTGGCGTGATAGCAAACGGAAGGATTTCCAATGGAACTGGATGGTTTTTTTCTCCCAGTGCGGCGACTTTCTTGGTTTCGTCAGCTATTATTATTAGTTTTTCTGACGCTGACGCAACTACTTTTTCCCGGGTCAGAGCTCCACCCATGCCTTTGATGAGGTTCAGTTTGCGATCTATCTGGTCTGCCCCGTCTATTGTCAAATCCAACTTTGTATGTTCATCCAACGATGTTATCTGTATTCCATTCTTGGCAGCAAGCATGGAGGCTTGATATGATGTTGGCACTGCGAGCACGTGTAGTTGTTCTCGCTCGATCTTCTTGCCCAGTTCTGCAATGGCATAGGCTACCGTGCTGCCGCTCCCTAGACCGACTGTGAAGGCGTCTTTTACGTTTTCAATCGCTCTAAGAGCGGCTTTCATCTTGGCGTCTTCAATCCAATCTTGTCTAGGAGTCAATTTCCATCTGACCCAGTCTATCTAGGACTTTTTCTACTTCGTTCCTGATTTCTTCTATTCTCTTTTCAGCTTCGGATCTCGGACTCGGTTTAGCTGATGGTGGTTTCCTCTTTCTCTTGACCTTCTCATCAGTGGTGGCCTTTTCTTCTTCTGTTGAAGTTGAATCTTCTTCTAAAGCGGGTATGCTGATCTCCTTCAACTGTTTTGGTTCTGCTTTGGTGCGTAACTCGTCTATTTTTCCGCTGAGTTCATCGAAGCGTTCGCTGAAGAGTTTCATCAAGTCCTCCTGCATTGCTTCAAGCTCGTGTAAGGCAACAACTGACTCATCCTTCGAGATGGCATCCTTCACGGTCATCATACGAGACTTGTATGTCTCAGCGAGTCTCTCTCTCTCCTCCTCCGAAATTTTTCCTTCTGCGTGAGCCTCATAAAGTCGTCGAATTGCATCTGAAAGGATTTCCCTCTCAAGCTGCAGAATTCGCAGCTCATCTTTCGCATGACCCGCATCGTCTGATGAAATGCTTTTCGTAAGCTTGAATGGTGAACCCCTCAGCTCAACCCGTGCCTTCTCCTCTTCAGACGCCTTCCTGATTCTTTTTCCGCGCCCTCTCATCGCGTACAGAATGAGCAAGCAGACCGCGATCACAACTGCAACTATAATTGTACTGATTAGAGGGTAGTCAAGCGCCAAGAGTTTTCCTCTCTACCATCATTGTTGGTTATAATATATAGCCTATGCGTGAGATCAGTTTATAAAATCTGTCAAATCTTCGAAAACAAAAGAAAAAGAGTCAAGCTTGCTTTTCTTGTGATCGCGACGCGGCGTCTTTTATGTCTAAGGTTGTTCAAGTTCTTTCATTGTCTTGCCGGTTCATTTTCCAAAGTGTGACCTCTCTAGAAAGTGGGGGAGAATAGTTTAGTGAATCGATTTTCGGAGTTGTCTCCGTTTCGATAGGACCATAATGGCAGGTGTCATCAACATCAATACGATTATAGTTGACGTAAATACGGGAAACTCGGGTATGACTGGCGAGTCAGTCAATCTAAAATGATAGGACAGTGTTGATGTGTAAGGTCCCGTCTGGTTGGAGAGAAAGTGTGCCACTTCCAATGCGACCCCGGTGTCCATATCCCATAAGAAATCCGCTGATTGAGTGATAACTGAAGAACCTGATGAAGCTGAGTTAGTATTGTTGAAGTGATTTACGTATCTTATAACGCCCAGGAAGGTCATTTTTATCGTATCGTTAATTATAAGGCTTACATAGTTCTGAGAATTGTATTCAGTCTCACCCGGGATAAGATTTGCTGAGATGAGAAAGTCGTCAAAACTCTGAGCGTCTCCTGAGTTGATATCTACCCAACCATTTGAACTCGTCTCAGTTCCGTTTTTGTAATATATCATTTGCTGTGCACTTATGTTTGTGCCGGAAACGGCAGTAATCGTCATTTCCATCAACGCTATTGAATTGAACGAATTGACAATTGCAGGAGTCGTACTGTTTGGATAGTTAGAGGTCCATTGAGCACCAACATCCCCATACTTGAACCAATCTCCCACGTTGACGCCCACCGTTCTCGGTTGAGCCAATGCTGTACCAGCTACCGAGAACAGCAGAAACATGGTAATCAACGTTGCCAAAACAGTCCTATACATTTCACATCATAAGAGATTATTCAATCATGGCTTTTATGGCTTCTGGAAAGCATTTCAGATTAAACTCTTTCCCCGATGCCATTACTTCTACGAGAAACACTTTCGTATCAATCGAAGATTTCCACAGTCCTTTCTGATCATTTGATTTGGCTCCAAGCAATGCCTAGCTCTTCGATTCCTGCAATCGAGTTTTCAGGCATTTTGATGCTTGGAATGGAGCCTCGGGCGGGAATTGAACCCGCGACCGCCGCCTTACCAAGGCGGTGCCCCACCAGGCTAGGCTACCGAGGCACATGTGCACATGATATTAGTGAAAGACGGTTTTTGATGTTTTAAAGTATTGCTAAGGCTTTTGGGTTAAACAGATATAATAGAGAACCCAGAATCCACATTCGTGCCCTCAGGAACGCGGGGGTGTCCGAGTTTGGCCAAAGGAGGCAGGCTTAGGAAAACGTCGTCCCCAACACAGTACTTCGTCCATAAAAAAGAGACGACGCTTTAAGAAACCTGCTGCCGCAGGGCTGCATGGGTTCAAACCCCATCCCCCGCACCACAATCGGACTCATTGCTGTTTCCTGTCGTTTATAAGTTGAAAAAGGAAGGCCGAAAGGATTCTACCTTGCCAGCATCAGCCACAAACTTCGCTATTTAAACAAGAATTGCGAATTGAATCAGCCAAAAAGGTCAAGAAATACATTGCTAAGCTTAAATGCTCAGCTTTACATTCCTTCGAGAACTTCAAAAAATGCCTCAGATTCGATATTATTTGAATTTGTAAAAGAGACTACAGGCTTTCTGCGCATCGAAATCAGTAAATAGCTTTTGAAACATGTTCAGAATGGCGAGGCTAAAGAAATGAGGGTAAGGTTGCTAGAGGAAAGAGATTTTGAGTCTTTCAGAACGCTGTTCGATGAAGCATTCTCTGAATATTTAGAATTTCTTCGGCAGGAAAACCACGAGCAGTTCTTGAGGGAAGTAGCTGAAAGGGAGGAAGTCACTCGGGAAGGCTTTGATTTCTATCTCAGGACGGGAACTACTTTTGTAGCTGAAGAAGAAGCCAAAGTGGTAGGTTACGTGGCCAGTCAAACCGTGCCCTCGCTACATGGGATTAACAAGGAGTTGTGGGTTGCTTTCATAGTCGTTCAGAAAAAGTTCAGGAGAAAAAAGATAGGACTTGCACTACTAGCCAAACTGCTAAGCTGCGCACGAGAAGCGGGCGTAGAAAGAGTATATTCCACCATAAACCCGAATAATCCAGAATCACTAGGGCTCCATCGGAAAGCGGGCTTTGACGTAAGAGACTGGAAACTCGCCAGCTATGAAGTGAAAACATCTTAGATAACTAACTAGCTGGCTCTAGGCTGTTTTTCTCAATATTTTCGGTTCTGTCCATTCCTCTCTGAGGATGCTATACAGGCAATCGTCACACCATTTTCCTCGATCGAAACTGCTCTTTCGAATTATTCCTTCTTTCATGAAGCCTGCTTTTTTGAGAACCCTCTGAGAAACGACATTGCTCACGTGAGGGGTGGCTTGAATACGCATCAATGGTTTTGAAAGGAACAAATAGTCGACCATAATCATTATAGCCTCAGTTCCGTAGCCTTTTCTTCTTTCATTTTGAAGGAGATAATAGTATATTTCCAAGTTCCCTCCGAGCCCGTTGTGACCTATCTCCCCGATTTTCGTTCCATCTTTCTTCTCTATGAAGAACCATTTTGAATCAGTTGAGAGATTGTCGTATCTCTTCTCCCATTCTATTCTGGAAAACTGCTCAATAGGACTGAACGTGCCATAAAACTCGTAATTGCTATTCCAATCTATCAACAAAGGCAAATCCTCCTTCTCCAACACTCTCAGATTCACAGCCTTTCCTTCAAGCAAACCAAATCACCAACGAACGTAGTTTCATTGAGTTCAGCTATAACTTTTCTGCAGAAAAAAACTGGCTTTCTTCAAACGATTATCGTGAGGAGCATCTCGTTTTCCAGAAATATTTGACCGCTCATTCTCTTAAGCTTCAGATGTCTGCCACAGCCCTTCTCTGTCTCCTTCTCATGAATGTTAATCTCTCAACTAACTGTCCCACAATTGCATGGAGCTCTCCTGATGAATGTACTTGCGGATCAATCACTGCCAATATTGTGAAACCTTCTGATTTCAGCAGGCGCTACTCGAATAATACTTGGAGCAGATTTGCAAGTTGCTCCACATCGCGTCGGCTCACAAGCAACACTACTTTATTACCAAGACAGGGCAGCGGACGTGGTGTATCACTCCGTCAGTCACGCTTCCTAAGAGGATTTCTCGCATGTGACTTACACCGCGGGCACCTATGACGATCAGGTCATAGTCGTCTTCAGTGGCTATCCTCACGATTTCTTGGACTGCGTGTCCTTCCAAAAGGATCTTCTTGACCTGAACCTTGTCTGACTTGATTCGTTGCTCGCCGTCATCGAGGATTCTGTTTCCAATCTTTTGAGCCGCTTCAATAATCTTGGTAACCTCAGTTCCCGTTAAGATGGGCATGCCTAGAGAGCCTGACGATGAAGGCTCGGGCATCATTACGGGCTGGACTGAGATCGAATAAACATGTATCAACGTTATTGTTCCGGAAAATTTCTCTGCAATCTGGGCTGCTGCATCCAAAGCTTTCGTTGAATGCTCCGAACCGTCAATTGGAACGAGGATTTTCTGAAACACTCGCAGGCCTCCAACAGAATAATACTATTCTTAGGCATATAACTTTTGAAGAACGATGGAAAGACGGCGGGAAAAGAAATCGAAGGGAAGGTCTACATGACGATTCAGACTTTGTGGGTGCGATACCCATGAGAACTCAGACAGAGCTTAACAGTCACAGGCTAGAGCAGAGCGAAGTCTACAGACTTGACTTTTCCCTTGGGATCGATGACAACTTCGAATTTCTCTGCCCACGGATGCCCTTCCATGTCGATGGGACAGGTACCTCTGATCACCCAATCCTGCTGGCTCCTTTCGATGAAAGTAACATCTATCTTCTCAGTGTTCTTCCTCTTCTTTATTTCAACGACTGCAGCTTGAGCCGCAATGGCGTTTGTGACTTCGGTACTCATCGCATTTCCCTTTTCTTGATGCTTTCTATTCGGCCGAGCAAGCATTAAGAGTTATGAATACGGAATCGTTAGTTAAACTATGCAATCTGGCAAAACGATGGACCAAATTTGACCAGCGCAATTCCACGACAACAAGATCAAAGGATAAGGATCAACATGGTTGAGAAGAAAAGGATTATCCTTCATGTGGACATGGATCATTTCTACACGGCTGTCGAGGAAAGAGAGCACCCAGAACTGCATGGGAAACCAGTCATAGTGGGCGCTGACCCGAAAGAGGGAACCGGAAGAGGAGTCGTGCTCACATCCAATTATGAGGCTAGAAAGTTCAGCGTAAGGTCAGGAATGCCCATTTCAAGAGCATGGAAGATCATTCCACAAGCAGAGTACATACGACCGAATTTCGAACTCTACATCAAAGTTTCAAACGAAATCATGAGCATCCTGCGAACATATTCCAGCAAGTTCGAACAATGGGGCATAGATGAAGCATTCCTAGATATAACATCGAAAGTGAAAGACTACGCTGAGGCTGAGCACCTGGCGCAACAGATGAAAAAGGAAATCTACGAGAAACAAAAGCTCGCATGTTCAATCGGCATAGGACCCAACAAGCTCGTGGCAAAAATAGCCAGCGACTACAAGAAACCAGACGGATTAACAATCGTCAATGATCAGGAGGCAGAAGCATTTCTCAAACCTCTACCCGTTCGCAAGCTCCTATGGGTTGGACGAAAAACCGAGGAGAAAATGGCCAACATCGGAATTAAAACGATAGGCGACCTAGCTCATTCTGACGCCACGATGCTAGTAGAGGTACTCGGCGTTGTAGGCACTCAGTTCTATCTGATGGCACACGGAATCGATGACAGCGAGGTGGAAGAGAGGAGCCAAATCAAATCCTTAAGCCATGAAACAACCTTTGAAGAAGACACATCGGACCTCGACTTGGCATTGAATGTGCTGAATGAGTTGGCAGCAGAAGTCGCCGAAGAAGCCCAAGATCGCGGCTACCATTTCAAGACCATCACGATAAGGATTCGCTATGAGAATTTCGAGACACACACCTACAGCAGGACCCTGCCAGCGATGACCAACCGCTTGCAGGATCTTCAGAAAACAGCTGGGGAGTTGATGCGAACCTACGTTAAACCGGACAGAAAAATACGATTAATAGGCCTGAAAGTCTCAAATCTCGCGTCACTCAAAGAGCAAAAGACCCTATTTTAAGGGGTAAAACGTATTTGGAATGCGACGGCTTTTACTGCTGCTTTATGTTCGAGTATTTTTCTTTTATTTTCACATCAGCTATCTGGGCAATCATCGTGTTAGAAATCAAGACGTACTTGACCCCCGTCAGCTCCGCTAAGTCTGCCGGCTTCTGATCCTGCGTCACAAGCAACAAGTCATTCTCCTTTGCATAATTGACGATGTCCCTGTCCCTAGCTCCCTTTAGCCCTGCCTCTTGTGCCGTCACAACCTCCCAACCGAGGGTTTCAAAGTACTCTTTCAAACCAGCATACATTTCGTCAAGCAGCAACCTCAACTATTCCACGGCTCACTCATGCAGTCTCAGATTATTCAGCTATTTAGCAACTTCGCTCACATCTCTGCAGACTTGCTGGACCCCTTTTACCATTCAGCAAACAGCATTCTTTTAATAAGACATGGAACCAATTGCTTTGCATTTATGACCTAAAGGGAAGAACAGTGGCGAACAATCGAGGCTACAAAGTGATTCTAACTGCTTCAGCAACAGAAATGAGCGATTACTACGACAACCCTTTTGTTGCATTCGTCGCCGGCTTCGGCAAAGGGCCCGTACCATTCTGGCTCCTTAGAAAGGCGCTCTATCCACCAGTTCAACATGACGGGGACAGGAGAGCTAAGCAGGCTCCTTACGGTCTCCGCAAGGTTGAAGCTCTGCTTCTAGAGAATGGTTTCAGCGAGTCAGATGTGGCAGTGATTCACCCAGCAGATTTGAACGACTCAATAGGTCCCGAAACAAAAATCGTCGGCATCTCCTCCATGGACCCCACTGGAATGGCATACGTGAGCAAGACCTACTCCTCACTGGTCGGATTCGGAGAACCAATGAACGCCCTCGAGTTCAAAAAACTCGTCAAAAACCAGAGCCTCCGAAAGTACAAACCCAAAGTGATCGTGGGCGGCTTCGGCTCATGGCAGTTAGAAAGAAAAAAAGTCGCAGAAAGGTATGGAGTAGACTGTGTCATCATAGGGGGAGGAGCCAAGGCCATAGTGGACATCTTCAAGAAGGCCCTGAACGGAGAGGCCTTGCCCCACGTCGTCAGAACCGACAACAACTCAGCTGAAGAAGAAACCCCATTGATCAGGCATGCGGCAATTCACGGCTCGGTCGAGATCTCCAAAGGCTGCGGCCGAAACTGCCAATTCTGCACACCTACCATGCAGAGAAAAGTCGACATGCCCCTGGATAAGATAATGAAAGAAGTGGAAACAACAACCAATGACGGCAATTCCCGAATCACTTTGGTAACTGAAGACCTGTTTCTATACGGATCGAAAGACAAAAGTTTCAGGCCTAACAGGGAAGCCGTCATCAACCTGCTCAAGAGCGTGGCCAGCCTTCCCAGCGTGAGTCAAATCCAGCCCTCTCACATGTCCCTAACGCCGGTCGTATGCGACCCAGGAATGGTCAAAGAAGCAGCGGAAATTCTCATCGACAAGAATTGGTACTATCACGGCGAGAAACCAATCGTGACTTCCGAAACAGGAATAGAAACAGGAAGCATCAGACTCATGAAGAAGTACATGGCTGGCAAGATGTTGCCTTTCAAACCAGAACAGTGGAAGGAGATCGTGAGCCAAGCTTTCGGAATTCTAAATGACAACGACTGGTACCCCCTTGCTACTCTGATCATAGGCCTACCTGGTGAGATAGAGGAAGACGTAGCGGAAACGCTCGAGCTGATGGATGACCTGAAAGACTTCAACGCCTTTTATGTTCCTCTATTATTCGTTCCTTTGGAGAACTGCTCGCTGATGAACAAGCAAGGAGCAGACATCGATTCACTCACCAGAGCACGTTGGGAATTTCTAAGTCGCTGCTGGGAATACAACGCCAGGATTTGGAGGGACACTTTTCTGGCACACAGAATCCAGAATCCTGTGCTGTTCAAACTCGTAAAGCGCATCATGATCCCTTACGCGGCCAAGGTGGCAGGAATCTACTACGGAATGAAACATGGCGAAGAAATGGAAAACGCAATTTGGAAGATGGCAACAGCCTAACCAACCAACAACAGCTATAGTCGCATTCATTCGGTCTGTTTTCATGCTCCGTTTTCTTAGGGTCTTTCCGCAAGGATTAAGAAGACCGGTGACGACTGTAGTGAATTAAATGATAAATTATCCGAATGGCTGATCAAAAATGGTTGACCAAAGAGTTGAAAGTCTCGCAAAGCTCTGCGTTCACTACAGCGTTGACGTAAAACCTAAGGAAAAAGTCGTGATACGAGGAAGCATGGCCGCAGCACCGTTGATTGCTGAAATCTACAAAGAATGCCTGCTCTCCGACGCCTACCCTTGGGTGCTACTAAGCATGGGCATCGATTACGTGTTCTACAAACAAGCAAAGGATCATCAGCTAACGTACGTTTCGCCCTTTGATAAGTTCATATATGAAAACATGGACGTGAGAATCAGCATATTCTGCGATCCTAATCCAAAGAGGCTGTCAAACGTTGACCCATCCAAAATGAAAACGTTCAATGCGTCCCAGAGCGAACTAATGAAGATTTTTTACAATCGCGAAGCACGGGGTAGCCTCAGGTGGACAGGCCTTCCGTTTCCAATAAGTGATCAAGCTCAAGAAGCCGCGATGGCACTCGGCGAATATGAGGATTTCGTGTACAATAGCTGCATGGTGGACAAGAAAGACCCTGCTTCAGAATGGAAGAGAATCCATGAGAACCAGCAGAAAATCTGTGATTATCTAGACACTGTTGAAAACCTGCATGTCGTGGGTGAAGGCACAGACTTGACGCTCAACTGCAAAGGCAGAAAATGGATCAACGCAAGCGGCCAGAAAAACATGCCTGACGGAGAAGTGTTCACAGGCCCCATTGAAAACTCAGCCCAGGGCGAGATAAGATTCACTTATCCTGGAGTTTACATGGGAAGAGAAGTGGAGGACATCCGGCTGAAATTCAAAGATGGACGCTTGGTTGACGCCTCTGCAAGCAAAGGTGAGGACCTTCTGAAACAACTGATCAAGATTGAGGGCGCAGATCACATAGGAGAATTTGCAGTCGGGACAAATTATGGAATAACACGTTTCACGAAGAGCATGCTGTTTGATGAGAAGATGGGAGGAACGATCCACATGGCGCTCGGCAACGGTTATCCCGACACGGGATCCAGAAACAATTCGGCCATACATTGGGATATACTAAAGGACATGAAGAAAGACAGTGAGATCTACGCAGATGGAACCCTGTTCTACAAGAACGGCAAATTCCTAATTTAAATGATCTCTCAAGCGATACAGCAGATTTGACTCTGTCCGCTGATTCAACACGTTAACAGGTGCGATTTCGAAGCGTGGTTTATCCAAGTCACACTTACTGCAGATTATCCAAGTCTTGTTTTTCAAAAGAAAAACCAGCAAGCGCCGATTGAGGCCCTGCGAAACGTGAAAAACACGTTCTGGATAGCCTTATATTCCCTTGAACATGAAAATCCAAGGCAACACTCAGAAGGAGGTGGAACATCATGGCAAAGAAAGGAGATAGATACAAATGCGACTGCTGCGGACTCGTCGTGATGGTCGACGACTCTTGCGGATGCGACGAATGCGACCTCATATGCTGCGGTGAACAGATGAAACCGGTAAAAGCAGCAAAAGAGAAACCTAAAACCAAAAAATAGTACTTCTGTAGAGTCAAGCGCTCGAGTTCAGGTGTTTTTGCCAAGCATTTTTGAGCTCTGAGACAAACCCGGCCTCATCTTCAGCCATTCTCTTTCTCACTTCTTTCCAAGCAGCGGGACAATTCTTGTAAGCCACGCCCACGATTCCGTGAATCACCTTATCCAAATCATGCTTGTTATCATTCGTGACTGTTATACCAGCCCTGTTAAACGTCTCCTGAAGATGCCTGAAATAACAAGTCATAACAGATTCTCTCCAGACAGATAATACGAAATCAAACCTTTTAAATCATCCAGTTTTGAAAGGAACATTTTGTCTCAACACCTGAGGCCACCACGTTAGAGACTCTGAATATGCAAATCATTTATACCGAATTGGACAATATCGGTCAAAAGTGAAAGAATCATGCTTCTGACAAAGATGGATACAATTGTCTTGGCTCACGCGCAAGAAACGACTTCTGGGCAGATCAGGAACGCCCCCCCAAACGGTGAGGTGGCATGAAAGTCGGAATACTAACTGGGGGAGGAGACGCTCCCGGAATCAACGCGGTCATAAGGGCCGTGGTGAGAAAAGGAACCCAGAGTTACGGCTATGAAATCCTCGGCATAAGAGACGGGTGGCAAGGTCTCCTCAACCACGAATTTTCGTCCTTGGACTTAACGTCCGTGTCAGGCATTCTTCCACGAGGGGGATCAATTCTCGGAACGTCGAGGACGAACCCGTTTAAGCACGAAAAAGGCCCTGAAAAGATCTGCCAAAACGTAAGGAAAGCCGGAATCGGGGCCCTCGTAGTCATAGGCGGAGACGATACTCTGAGCGTTGCATCAAAGATGGGCGAACACGGACTCAAATGCGTTGGAGTGCCCAAAACTATAGACAATGACATAGCGGGAACCGATTACACATTCGGGTTTAACACGGCGGCCTCCATAGCGACAGAGGCTCTTGACAGGCTTCACACAACCGCTGAAACTCATCAAAGAGTAATGATACTCGAGGTAATGGGAAGAAACACTGGCTGGATCGCTCTAGAAGCTGGAATAGCAGGCGGCGCTGACATCATTTTGATCCCTGAAAAACCGTTCACGATCAGGGAAATTTGCAGGCACATCAAACGCAGACAGAAAAGGGGACGAAACTTCAGCCTAGTCGTGGTCGCAGAAGGAGCCAAACCTCAACGCGGCTCAGAGGTGGTCTACAGCGAAGCCGTTGACGAATTTGGACATATCCGTTTAGGCGGTATAGGCTACTATGTCGGAAGGGAAATTGAGAAGTGTATGAGTATCGAAACCCGCGTAGTGGTTCTAGGCCATCTTCAACGTGGGGGCTCACCCACAGCCTTCGATAGAGTACTAGCGACAAGGTTCGGAATTGCAACCATCGACCTCATTCATAAGAGGAGGTTCGGCCGAATGGTGGCCATTCAGGGAAACAGAATTACTTCGGTACCCCTGAAAGATGTCGTCGGCAAACGGAAAACAGTAGACTTGGAACTGTACGAAATCGCAAAAGTGTTCTTTGGCTGAAGCCACCCCTCTTTCTTAGGTCGCCAGCGCGTCGGCGAGTTCAAGCATACTCAAATCCAACGGCTTCTCCGTCTTGCAGGACCTCTCAAGATCCATGCTTACGACCTTCCCTGCCTGCAATCCGACCATTCTTTTCCCCTCTCCTCTCGATAACGAATCTACTGCTTCATTTGCGAACAAGTTAGCGAGGAGTCGGCTTCTCGCGGTCGGACTCCCGCCCCTCTGTGCATAACCTAGGATGCTCAACCTCACTTCCGTTCCAGTGTCTTTTTCTATTTCGACCCCGAGTTGTCGAGTATCTCCAATTCCTTCTGCAGCGATGATTATCCCAGACCGTTTTCCCTTTGCGCTGTTTTCTTCCAGCCTTTTGATTATCTTCTGCTTGTCAAATTTGACCTCCGGGACCAAAATCACCTCCGCTCCGACTGTTAACCCAACTGCTGACGCAATGAAGCCCCGCGTTCTTCCCATCACTTCGACGATGAAGACTCTCTCATGGGAAATCGCCGTGTCCCGAATCTTGTCAATCTCAGTAACAGCAGTATTCACCGCAGTGTCAAAGCCTATGGTTTCATCCGTTCCGTAAACATCATTGTCTATCGTCGCAGGAACGCCGACTATCAAAGCGTCGGTGTTCTTGCTCAGTTCGAGAGCTCCCTCGAAAGAACCATTTCCACCTATGACCACAAGACCTACGATGTTGTTGGAACGAAGGTTCTGCGCAGCCTTCAAAATACCTTCTCTCTTTCTGAATTCCAGACTTCTAGAAGTGTGCAGAATCGTGCCACCGAGCTGAATTATCCCACCCACAGAACGAGGGGTCAAGGGCCTCATCATATTAGTCATCAAGCCCTCCCAACCCCTTTCGAAACCCAAAACTTGAAACCCCCTCGTATAAGCGATGCGGACAGCGGCACGGATGGCCGCATTCATACCAGGCGCATCCCCACCACTCGTCACTAAACCAATTTTTTTCACGATCATCCCTTCCCGCGTTCTGAACAAGTAGCACATTTCTACTCAAGTAAAGATAAAGCTGATCCTCTTTAACCCGTCAGAAATCCAACAGACAAAATCATACACACTGAATTTGACATGGATCATTCAAAAGGATGCTTTCTGACTCCTGTCCACTCTGGCCAACTTCCTTTTTCATCAGTTGCAATTCGCCTGAAGAGATCAGGCTGCACAATAACGTTCGCCTAATCAAAACGGCATCTCAGCAACAAATGGAACTATCTTGGGCCTCCGCGGTGCCCCCAAGTTCCTTCATTGTAAACTGCCTGAAAAAGCTCAGTCTTGTTGCCTTCCGCTTTAAGGACTACTTCCTTGAGTTTTTCAGAATCAACTGGACAATTCTTGGAAACCTCGCTCACAAAGCTTTTGAGTTCTTTTTCGTCCAAATGGCAGCTCAAAGTCAGTTCTTCCAAAACTTCCTTTGAAGTTGTCGCATCGCCATGACAACTCTCGCTGAGCTCTTCCAGCACATCTTTAAGAAAAGCGGGACTGAGACCGCACTGAGAACCTAATTTTTCAGCCCATCTCTCATCTTGATTCAACTTATCACTCTCACAGCCAACTGTCCTTACAGCGACCTCTTCTTTTGAAGAATGATTCAAATAAATGTTATTGCCCCATTGCTATTAAATCATGCGCGTCAGGAACAGTAAGTCAACTCTCCGATTCTTGTAGGTTCAACCAATCAAAATACGACCCCAGAAAAGACAAGATTTTTCGAATTTCTTCCAGAAGTTTCGAAGCCTTGTGGTCATCATGCTTGGTCCTGCACGTTAAAGCCCAAAATCTGGTCACTTCATCTTGGTGGCCTTTTGGATTGCTTTGTCAAAGTAATCGATCAAACCTTAAGAAAACTCTTAGGAGACGCAGCAAATATTCGGGTTAGGGGCAAAGTTTTATAGTTTTGAATAGGTTTCAGAGTCTCTAGCGGTGGGTCTTAGGCGGGGGGGTAGGGGTCCCCTGTACCGTAAACCCTCTACAGGACGGGCTGAAAGCTGAGGGTGAGACGTTTAAGGTCGTCGAGACCTCTATTTCCGAAGCATTGACTATCCGTCCTTTGGGGCTGGCGATCATTGAGCAGCTTCCGTAGGGAAGTTGTCTTCAGCGTTTACCAGGCGAATCCGGCCAGGCCCGGGAGGGAGCAACCTAAGTCTGGACGTTCAGCGCTCAAGGGGGCACGGATACGAGTGTAGGGCTTTGAGGGATCGGCGAATTCTGAACGTCGAACCTCTGTGGCCCACCGCTTCGTCTTTTCCATAAAGAACCCAAAGTCAACTTTATCGGTCAAATTCTCAGTTTTTTAGCAGTTTTGGAAAAACGCTAAATGCAATCGACACTAACTTAGTGCTGTTGGAAGTTCGGTATGACATTCAATGAGGTTCGCAAAGACTACCTGTTGAACCGATGGGTGGTAATAGCAACAGAACGGAGCCGCCGCCCAACTGATTTGAAAAAGGAAAGGCCACAAGCCAAGACTGGCGTCTGTCCAATGTGCCCAGGCAATGAACACATGACCCCACCAGCAGTTCTCGTCTACCTCAAGTCAGGCACAAGGATTACAAAAGGCAAGGAGAGCGGCGATGAGAGACATAAAAACTGGATTGTTCGCGTTATTCCAAACCTTTACCCAGCATTTTCCCCTCCTGAAGGGAAGCTGAACCCAAACATCACAGAGAAGAGAGACGATCTAGTCTGTGCGGTTGGCCATCACGAAGTCGTGATCGAATCTCCAACTCATGATGCACACCCCGCAGATGCACGAATCCCGCAATTATCACTCGTCATCAACGCTTACATAGACAGACTACGCGAACTATCAGCCAAACCATACGTACGATACGTGTCAATCTTTCGAAACCACGGCCTAGAGGCTGGAGCCTCGCTTTCGCATGCGCACAGCCAAATCATTGCAACTCCTATGATTCCAAGAACGGTGCAAGAAGAAATACTTGCAAGCAGAGAATACTGGAAACAAAATGACTCCTGCATCTTCTGCAACATCAGCGAGAAGGAACGCAAAGGACCGAGACTGGTCCTCGAAAACTCGAAATTCGATGTTTTCACTCCATACGCCAGCGTCTATCCAATGGAGTTTTGGATAGTCCCAAAAAGGCACAAGGCAACACCTCTAGACATGTCTCAAAACGAAACCAGAGTACTTGCTGAAACCATGAAAACCTGTCTTGGGGCACTGAAAACATTGGTTAATGATCCGCCTTACAATTTCGGGTTTCATCTGGCCCTGGACCAAAACGCGGGTGAATACTATCACTGGCATTTGGAAGTCTACCCGAAACTCTCGATTTGGGCAGGGTTTGAATTGAGCACGGGCGAATACATAAACACTGTCACTCCTGAAGCTGCGGCCCAAAGCCTTAGAGAAACCGTGTCAGTTTGAGCCGAGAATCACTCTTTCGTATTTCGGCCTGACGTACATTATGCCTTCCAAGTACGCCCTCAGAGGTTCTGCGACGCTCCATGCCTGTAAGATACACCCTCTTGCCATATGCGGCGGGTCGCCGTCGAAAATCTCATTTGCAGTTCCAGCCTGCAGGTCATTAATATGCCTTCTGAAAAAAGGCTCTAGAAAAGTTCTCAACGCGTAATCCCGCCTTAGACCGTCGTAGCCTTTCACTTTCAGAAAGGCAGTCGTGAATGGGCCGAGAAGCCATGGCCAAATCGTTCCATTGTGGTACGCGCGGTCTCGGCTGTTCCTGTCTCCTGAACAGGATCCAACGTATCTTGGATCAGTCTTTGCCAGCGACCTTAAACCATAAGGCGTTGCAAGTTCATGATAAACGGAGTCGACAATCTTCTCGTTGCTAATATTGTCAAACATAGTGAAATCCAGAGCGACAGCAAAAATCTGATTAGGCCTCAAAGAGTCATCTGAAAAATCTCCTGTGATCAAATCAAAGAGGCAGCCTCTTTTCGCATTCCAAAACTTGTTGACGAAGCTCATCCGAGCTTTTTCGGCCATTTGAGCGTACTTTTCCGCCTCGCTGGTCGCTTCAAGCTTTTTTGAAATTAGTTCCACGATCTTTAAAGTGTTGTACCACAAGGCCTGAATCTCAACAGCTTTTCCAGCCCTCGGAGTGACGGGTTGACCGTCTGCTACCGCATCCATCCAGGTCAACTGCGGCCCGTGCAGAATTAAACCGTCAGCGTCAACATGCATGTCAGAGGCTGCTCCGTTCAATAGGCTTTCAACGATTCCCTTCAGTGTATCCAGAAGCCTGGTCTGGACAAACTCGAAATCTTCAGTGTACTTGAGGTATTGAAATATGGAATTCACGTACCACAATGTTGCATCGGCAGTATTGTAGGCGGCTTGTCCGCCTTTGTCTGGAATAAAATTGGGGATCAAGCCGTCTTTGAAGTATTTTTGAAAAGTCAAAAGGATTTTTCTCGCATCTTCAAACCTGCCTGTGGCGAGAGTCAATCCAGGCAATGAGACGAATGCGTCCCTTCCCCAGTCTTCAAACCAATGGTATCCAGCTATCACAGACCTGTGTTCAAGGTCCATTCCTGAAACCACGAACATGTCTGCAGCTTGAGTTATAAAGTTCAGCCAACCAGTTTGTTGAACGGTAGGGTTCAGTTCGTAGAATCTTGAAGAGATTTTCTCAGCCCGCTCCTTCTCTTTCTTGAAGAGCGCGGCCATATCGTCAAGCTTCTGCGGCATACTGGAGAAGACTCTTCTGGCCTCATCCGAGTCTTCATCTGCGACGGCGATTATCGCGAAATTCTCGTTCCTGTTCGCTTTCACCTCGAATTCGAAGAACCCACTCTGATAACAGTCGTCTAAGCAGCTCTCACCCCGTTTAGCTTCCTCACGATAATATACTCTCTCTAACCATTTTTCGTTTGCAGAGTATTTCCCACCTATACTCGCAATAATCAGCGTCGGAGCAGAAGAACCAAACATAATACATGTTTCCATGCTTCCGGAGTTCTGATGAGGCTCTGCCATGAGATTTCGCCTGTCGGTCGTTGAGTGGAAATGTCGGCAGTTTATTAGCGGGAAGACTCGGGCCCTAATGTCAAAGCTGGTTCTATTCAGGGCATTATAGAGTGTTATCGAGATGTTCTTTCCATAAGGCAAAAAGACAGTCTTTTCGATTTCAACGTTCTGCAACGCGTACAAGTATTTTGCAAAGGAAGAAATAATGACTTGTCTGAGAAAAGTGTATCCTAAAGGAAATATTTTCCCTTGAAACTCGTTCGCGCCTAGCTGATAAACATCATTTCCTATGATCACTTCCTCGTCTAGCTTTTCCAAGCAGACTCTTCTGTCTCTCGGTGGATGGATCGCCGCGACAAGCAAACCGTGATATTTTCTTGTGTTTATGCCTAAAGCCGTTGAAGAAGCGTACCCACCTAAACCGTTAGTCAGTAACCACTCTTTCTGGACTGCAACATCAAAGTTAGAAAGGATTTCGGAATTCAAGTTGGCCACTGGTGCACTCATTAACGCATCAGCTTTGCAACGTTTTTTTCTCTTGGAACGTTGAAGTAGTTAGCCACAGGGTCACATTTCGTTCTGAACAGCAAGACATGAGGCTTTCTCAGGTTATATTCAGTCAACGTCTCAGCATAGCCCATGCCCTTGGCGAAGACTAAATCAACGGAATCATAGACTTTCAAAAACTCCGAAGAAACATCATTCGCCGCGAAGCCCACCGCATCCGTTCCAGTCGTCATCACATTATCGGCAACCTTGGTCATTCCTGAGGCTTGCGCATCCTCCAAAGTGGCGTCGTTGATTACGGCGCCGCTCTTAACGGCAACTGTCACTGTTAAGCCCAAATCTCTCAATTGCTCTACGAGTAAAGTGTCAAGAACAATTTCTCCAGCATTATCCGCCAAATAAATGGCGGTGTGCATTTTTCTTGCTAGTTCATAGATGGCAATAGCATCATCAACGACCAGCTCTTTTGAGGCATCTCGAAGATTCTTCCTGAGGTTGCCAAAAACGAATTTGTGTCCTGGTATGTCGAATTCCATCACGTTGCCTACGATCGCACATAGGCATGCCCTTTTGAATCGGTCCTGCTGGGCATATCCTTCCTCAACATATTTCCTTGCATAAGGCAGAACCATCAAGGCTTTTTCATTGCTTGTTCTTTTCTTTCTACCGTACGGATCCACGTTGCCCGTGACCCGCTTTATTATTCTGTCTCTCTTTGTGCCTATGTCTGCTGGAACGCTAGTAGGTCTAAACTCCTTGCGCATCAATTGTAACAGTTCACTCATCGCCCTGAAACGCAAGGCTGGGTTTGACGTAGCCTCTTTAGCTTCAGCTGCACCACGGCTAATGATGCACGCCGCACACTCTGCTTCCACTTTCAAGGTTTTTCCTGACTCACGTAAGGTTTCGAGGCATCTGCAAACTCACGCATAATTGCATATGGGTCTTTCGCTTTCACTACGCCGCTTGCAACCAACACGCCCTGAGTGCCAAGCCTTAATGCAGCAGCGACATCTTCTCCGCTGCTTATGCCAGCTCCACACAAAATCGTGACTTTACTGTTTACCTGTCTCACGAGTCTGATAGAGTCTGTGACAACCTCAGGCTTGGCTTTTGAGACTGGAATTCCGGTTCCTATGAGCTCGGGCGGCTCGATGGCTATCATGTCTGGATCGAGCGTTGCTGCTGCCATGCTTGTGTTTGGGTTGTTGGCGCAGACGCAAGAAACAAGATGATTCTCTCTTGCTAATTTAACGATCTGGCAAATGTCAGATAGCTTGAGCTGCCTCTCAGAATGATTGATCAACGTTCCAACGGCTCCGGCTTCTCTCACCGATTCAGCCAGAACGTGCCCAGTGAAGCTGCCAGGGTCCATGGGGTCAATGTGCTGAGCAAATACTGGAATCTTAACGGCTTTGGCGACTGCTGCTATATCAGCAACCTGCGGTGCTACACCCACGAGAATATTTGTTTCTTTATGCACTTTTTCAGCTTCATTGGCTATTTCGATAGCATTTTTTCCAGTCGATTCTCTGTATGTTTTGAAGTTGACTATTATCATTGGTTTCTGCAGTCTCAGTTGCAAGTTCGTCTTCACCAATATTAGCGTTAATCCTAAGTGCTAATATGGTTTTAGAATGCAAACAGCGTGGCTGCTGGTCGCTAAGGCACTTCAACGTCGTTTTTGCGCGCGAATGTGTTCGGATCTTGGCGGAACAAAAACAGCGGCTGCAATGACCGTAGTCCACTGGCCATCCTTGTCGCCTGTCGCCGATTGGGTAACGTTTCTTGTTCGAATAATCATGCCGCTTGCTTTGAACAGCTGTTCTTTTTCGTGCCATGCAATCTCTGGGTCGAACTGCAATCCCATCGTCGTGGCAAGCATCGATGCTGCCAAGTCTTCAGCATAATCGCCTGCTTTGTCATCTGGTTGTCCGTAGGAGTGGTGTTCTGAAAGGTAACCATAATTGTTATTGCCTGACGGAATAGCCACGCCAATCGAGGATGCGATCAATCTGTGTGGTTCATTCGTAGCATTTCGAGCCAAGACAAGAAAGGTTATTTCGCCAGGTCTCAGCATTTCCACGCCTTTCTCTAGCGTAATGTTCTGGCATCCAGGAGGTATTATGCTTGATACGTTAACCAAGTTCAGATGCTGTATTTTCGCATCCCTCAATGCCAACTCAAAAGACTGCAATTGCTCCTTGTGTTTGCCAACACCCTTGGTGAGGAAGAAATACTTGGGAATCATTTTGCCATACAATAAACTCATGTGTTTATTAATGTTATGCCTATTCAAGACGGCACTCTGAGACTTCGTGCACGAGATGACTTCATCTAATTCTCATCGTAGCTTTTATGCGAATCCTATTCCAGTTTATGCGGGAGATAGCTATGAGAACATCACTACTTGCCCAAATCTAGAGAAAAGGATAACAATGCTTCTTACTTACACTCATCTCGGGGAGAGCTTAGTGCCACAATACCGAAGCGTTTTCAGGGATGAGTCAAAACTTGACATCAACTACGTCCCTCAGAGGCTTCCCCACAGAGATAAGGAACTGCATTTGCTCATGGAATTCTTCGATTTTATGTTGCAGTTTCCGGGAAAAATGTCTCAAAGAGTTCTAGTAGTCGGCGCAGTCGGAACGGGCAAGACTGCCCTCGTACAACGTTTCGGAGCTGACATGACTCGAGAAGCCTGTAACCGAGGCACAAATCTGCGTTGCATCCATGTAAACTGCCGAGAATATCACGGAAGTTTCTTTCTTATTCTGCAGCATGCAGTCGCGGTTTTCCATCCGAATTTTCCGAAACGGGGTTACTCAGCTGAAGAGCTTCTCAGCACTTTGATGCAAATTCTAGAAGAGGAAAATGTCTATGTAATCTTGACTTTGGACGAGTTTGACAGCATGGTTCTGAGAGAAGGATCTGACGCCGTCTATCAGTTAACCCGATCACAAGAAGTTCGACAGAACAAACCTCAAAGACTTGCGCTGATATGCATCTTGCGGGACATGAACTTAATTGGCCAATTGGACGCCAGCACAAGAAGCACGTTGCAATCCAATATTATCAACCTCGCGAAATACTCGAAAAACCAGCTGATGGACATTCTGAACGAACGTGTCACCATAGCATTCAAGTCTTTAGCTGTGCCCGAAGAGACCATAGACACAATCGCGGAACTGGCTTATTCTGAAAACGGAAACGCACGGTTCGGTATTGAACTGCTTTGGCGAGCAGGAAAATACGCGGATGCAGAGAACATGGAGTCTGTCACAGCAGAATCGGTAAGAAAGGCCGTGTCAAGCATAGTTCCTGCCACGAAGAAAAGCGACCTAGCCTATCTTGGCCTGCATGAAAAAATCTTTCTCCTTGGCATGGCCAGGCTTTTCAAGGATGGCAACAAGGCACACATTTCCCTCGCAGAAGCGGAGCAAATCTACATGATAGCATGCGAAGAATTCAACACAAAGCCCCATAGTCACACCCAACTCTGGAAATACTTACAAAACCTCTCAGGCGCTGGAATAGTCAAAACAGAAGTTTCAGCAACAGGCCCGAAAGGAAGAAAAACACTCGTCTATTTGCCCAGAATCCCAGCAAACGATCTAGAACAAGAATTATGGACCCTCCTCCAGGATAAAGGAGCATGAAGAACAATGGATGTTGAGGACATTTTCTGTTCAAGAGTACGCATGAAAATTCTTAAGACACTTGCACAAATGGGCGAACTCAACGTATCCGAGATCACCCACAAACTCGGCGTAAACTACCAGACAACAATTAGACACCTTGATAAGCTGGAAGCCGAAAACATCCTACAACATAAAAAATTCGGAAGAATACGACTATACAAGCTTAACGGACATTCACCAAAAGCTAGAGCAATTCAAACACTCTTGAATGCTTGGAAAGAGCCTGACGTACAAAGTGGTGGAGAGCCTTGAACGACCGTTCTCCTCCGTATTCGAGAAAATTCGGTAATAATTTACAACATGGCCTTCCCCAATTGAAGAGCCTGTGCAAACTGAGACGTCCAAGAGAAATTCAACAGAAAATAGCCGAGTCCAATGAGGATTCCACGATCATAACCAAATTGGAGAGAGAGTAAATGACTATGGTAGACATTTCAAACAAACCTGAAGCCTTCCGTGAAGCAACCGCAACGGGCATAATTACCCTCAAAAACGGAACCATAGCGCTGATTGAAAAAGGAAAAATCTCGAAAGGCGACCCGCTACATACTGCACGCATCGCGGGGATAATGGCCGCCAAAAAAACGAGCATACTGATTCCGCTCTGCCATCCTCTGCCCTTAACGAAGGTGGATGTTGAAGCCAAGATCGTCAGCCATTCCACTATTCAGGTCACTTCCATTGTCAGAGCCAAGGCACAAACGGGCGTTGAGATGGAGGCGTTGACTGCCACTGCCATGGGTCTTCTTACGATATGGGATATGGTGAAGCAGTACGAGAAAGATGCCGAAGGGCAATATCCGTCCACCATCATAAAAGACATTCACGTTACAAAAAAGCTGAAGAAAGGTAGCGTCAAATGAGTGAATCTTCGAGAAAACACAAGAGTGAAGCACCGCTGAGACTGACCTTTGCCATTTTCACAGTGAGCACGTCCCGTTATCAGAAACTGAAAAAAGGCGAATCTGTGAAAGACGAGTCTGGAGATTTAATCGAATCTGTACTCAAGAGTGCAGGGCATACGATTGGTTTTCGGAAAGTGATTTCAGACGATAGAAGAATGATCCAAGAAAGCATAAGAAACTCGCTCGCTGCTCCAAACTTGGACGCTGTCATCCTTTGCGGTGGCACTGGCATCACCAAATCAGACGTCACCATCGAAACCGTGTTACCTTTTTTAGAGAAAACTCTGCCAGGCTTCGGCGAGACCTTTAGGAGCCTGAGCTTTGATGAAATCGGTTCCGCAGCGATTTTGACGCGAACAATTGCGGGAGTGGCAAAAGGCAAAGCATTTTTCTGCCTCCCTGGCTCTCGTGACGCTGCTAAACTTTGCGTTGAAAGGCTTATATCAACCGAAGCTGGTCACATCGTTAAGCATGCCCGGGAATAACGATGGTACTTAATGACCTATTCGGACGCCCACTTCTAAACCTGCGCATGGCAATCACCAGACGTTGCGATTTACGTTGTCATTTTTGTCACAGGGAAGGTGAAGAAGAACCCGATAATGAATCTAAAAGAGAAATGACCGTAGACGAGATCGGTCGTATCGTGAAGATCGCAGCTGACTTGGGAGTTGCCAAGGTTAAACTGACTGGGGGCGAACCGCTTAGCAGGAAGGATGTCCTGGAAATCGTCGAGAGAATTTCTCTGACCCCCGGGTTGTCTGACCTTTCCATGACGACTAACGGTTCATTGCTTGCCCCTCTGGCCAAAGAGCTGCATCAGCGGGGTTTGAAACGTGTTAACATCAGTCTACCGACACTGGACGCTGAAGTTTACCACAAACTGACTGGGGGAAGAATAGCTGACGTTTTGGCAGGTGTCGAAGCAGCTGTAGAAGCACGGTTTGATCCTGTCAAGCTCAATATGTTGATCTTGAAATGCGTCAATGATTATGAGTTCTCATCGATGCTGCGCTTCGCCGAAGAAAAAGGAGCTATTCTGCAGTTGATAGAACTTGAACCGTTGAATATTCAAGAAGGATACTATTTGGCTAACCACAAGACTCTCGACGCATACGAGAGCATGTTAAGACAAAAAGCCGTAAAGGTTGAGACGAGACAGTTCATGCAAAACCGACGCATCTACCATTTGCCCCAGGTTAGAGTCGAAGTGATCCACCCAACCGAAAACACCGAGTTCTGCAGAAACTGCACACGAATGCGCGTCACAAGCGAGGGCAAACTTAAGCCATGCCTGATGAGAAATGACAATCTCGTGGACATTCTGACCCCAATGAGAAACGGAGCCAGTGACACCGAAATTGCTCGACTATTCGAATTGGCAAACCAGAAAAGAGAACCTCATTGTGACATCAACAGGCAATGAGCAAGATTTTGTCACATTCCGTCGGAAGAATCCCACGCTGCATAACGTTGAGCCGACTACGAAATTTCCATGCGAATCTCAAGGTTTTTCGCGGGAGTTCAGGAAAGTCGCGCGCGCTATAAGTAGGCATTTCCTGGGAAAACGGGTTCTACGCGAGCAATGGTCACTGCCTTCAACGCAGTTGTACTATTTTGGCTTCAAGTTTCTCTGTGTCTAACAACCCGATCGTTGATCGTCCTGTTAAATACCCACATAGTTCGCCAGGATTCACTATCAAAGATTTTCCTTTCCGATGAATATCGGCCTCATGAGAATGCCCATGAACCACGATGTCAAAGCCCTCAGTGTCAATCAACGCGTTGAGCAATTCCTCTTCGTTACCGTGCAGCAAAGCAATCTTAACGCCGTCTAGGACTAATTTTGCAAAGCTTCCACGCATCTCCAAGTGGTTATCCTCACTGAACTTTCTCTTCAAAAACTCATGATCACCGTCATTGTTGCCGAAAACACCGATTAGCCTAGACTTCAAAGCTCTGAACCTAGGAATCACGAAGGGAGAAACGTAGTCCCCAGCATGAAGTACTAGTTCGACATTCTCATTATTGAACACTTTTATGGCCTTATCAATCATGGGCAGCTGATCATGTGTATCTGAAATTAGACCCACTAGCAAATTTCCTCACTCGCAAAGATTGAGTCAACGGTATATTGGAATGAGAGATCGCATCGCTCATAAGTGTTTTTCGCGCTCATAAGATTCGTCTGTGGAATCCACGATTGTTGAACCCCAGCCGAATTTTTTTCTTTGAAAGTTGCATGCATGATAGTAGTATTGAGTTGTGACTATATTCCGCAACACATATAGAAATGTTATTTGAGTCTCCGAGGTGCCGAAACTTCGCCACTAGAGGTTTGTTCTAGAGAATATTTCAATCTTGGTAATACTCAGATCGGCGAAACACCGCTTAAAACGTTCCAAGACTTTTTCAATTATAGAAAACAATTCTGAAAGAGGCATATAGAGAATGAATCCATGGGGTTCGAATCCATCTGCTAAACGCAGAGACAAGCTGTACATAGTCGCGGAGATTTTGGAAATTGCGAGAGAAGGAACGTTGAAGACTCAAGTAATGTACAGGGCAAACCTGAGTTTCACTCAACTCAACGAGTATCTTGACTTCATGCTCAAAATAAGCTTATTGGAAAAAGATCATTCGCACGAAAGGGAAGTCTACAGGGCAACTGACAAAGGATTAGACTTTCTGCAACGCTATCGAGAGATAAACGAGTTGCTCAAAAGGGAAGACAACGGATTCAAGAATGACGTGAAGGTTCCACCTCCTCATTTGTTGAAGAGAAACTAATTACCATTCCTCCCCAACTCATCTTTCTGACGAACAAACCGTGCAGACATTCTCGCAAAAATGTAAGAAGGCTTACTTCCTAGGCTCCTCTTCCAAATAAAGCCTGATCTTCTTTTTCAGTGCCGGAAATTCCTCCAGCATCGCCAAAATTATCTGTTCCCGAATTTTGCTCTGAGTACTATCCATTTTCAGGTCTCTCGGCTCCGAATATTGTATAGCAATATACAATATAAACATTTATTCCCCCACAATGTCGAAAGACAGACCAGTTGCAAGCGAAAAGAGCAATGTACTATCTGAAGCAAAAAAGCTCTGCCGTAACTGCAGTTGAGCCCACGAACGAGCGGTAATATTTGGAAAGTCATGATGACGTTTGTCCTGAAAACCATGTGTTCGCGTTGTGGCGATTCAAGGGTTGTTGTTTGCCTGTGGAGCCTTAAACCGAGTCCTTTTGCGCTTTAAAAAAGAATCGTTTTATGTAGCGGATAAGCATTGATTTTGAGGTTAAGAAATGCCCATTGAGGCCGTACTCTTTGATTTGTTCGACACCTTGCTATTGGTTGAAAGTGACGAAGTCTATTACGAGCGTTGTTTGCGGAAGATGTACGACTTTCTTGTCGAAAATGGAGTTTCCGCACAGTTTGATGATTTTACTCGCGTTTATTTTGAAGTTCGTGACCGATTCTATTCTGAATCTCGCGCAACTCTTAAGGAACCGCATTTCAGCGTGCGTGTCAGCCAAGTCTTACAGAAATTGGGCTACAGCCACGGTATTGCCGATCCAGTTGCAGCAGGCGCAACTAAGGCTTTTGCTAAGGAATTCACCAATTGCGTTCGCTTGGACCGCAATGCGGTTAATGTTCTGCAGAAGCTTCATGACAGATATAAACTCGGGCTAGTGTCCAATTTCAGCATTCCTGAGTGTGGAAGGGATCTCCTTGAAAGATTCGGCCTCAGAGAGTACTTTGACGTTGTTGTGATCAGCGGCGAGATCAACCAGCGCAAACCCAGTCCAAAGATCTTTAGAAGGGCCTTGAAATCCCTAGGCGT
>DASPTR010000056.1:0-31511 GCA_035623315.1 Candidatus Acidiferrum sp.
CTCTGAACTGATTAGCCTTTCAGTCCGGATGATTCATGGGATCAAGAATGAACTAGTAAAGAAACTCGATCCAACTGCGAAGATCACGAACACTCCAGTGCAGTTCACGTATTTCCCATCAAACCTGTTCTTCCTGTATGCCCCCCTGATCATCGCACACTCATCCTACTATTCGACGTTCAGCGGGATGGGGGGCTACCATCCTGCACACGTACATGGTGTTGGGGGTTTTGTGGGTTGATCTCAAAATCGCTTGTCGTTGTCGTACTTTCACTCTCCGCAGTTCTCTTTTTGGCTCCAGTCGTCGCCTCATATGTTCCTCATGTGGGAGATTATTTCAGTTACTACGAAGTTTGGAATCTTGGAAACGGCACCGGCCCCACTTACTCTGGGTACACCGAACAGATGACCGTTAACGGAACGGAAATGATGAACGCAGTTAGTCCAGATGGAAACGTATCTGCTTACTACAATTACTCATCAAACTGGAGCAACAACCAAGGCCAATCAAGCCCTGTAAGCATGTCCGGAAATTTCACTTTTTCATCCGTCAGCTTTCTTTACGTTAACGGAACTGACAACCAGACGGGCCCATACGTCTGGTTCCTTATGGACAACTCGCTCCCTGAGGGCAATACTTTTTACCTCCTTGACACTGGGATGACGGTCATATCTAACAATTACAGTTTTTATCTTCCTTCGCAGAACAGGAACGTGAACACGATTTATGCTCAAGGATCCTCGAACTATCAACGAGACGATTCGTACGGCCAATTTGCTGCCACGTATACCTGGGATGCTTACTTTGATCCGGCCACAGGATTCATCGTAGGGTACAACTATGTTGAAAGCGACACCAATTCCACTTCAGGAGACGGGTTCAAGATCACCGAAAACCTGTATGTCACTTCAACCAGCTATTCGTTGACGACGGTGGCACCTAGCAATCCTGGTGTAACTTTAGACCTAACGCCTTATCTTGGTTACATAGTGGCAATAGTCCTAATCATCGTGGTTGTGATTATCATTTACGCATTTTCAAAAAGAAGGAAGACTCTTCCTGAACATCCTTCCCAACACGAGGCTCCCACGCCGGGTCCGCCGCCACCGGAAATCGATCTTACTCCGAAGCAGCAACCAGCAGTACAGCAGATCGTGATTAAGGAGGTCGTGAAGGTGAAGTGCCTCTACTGTGGAGCACTAATAGACTCGACCGCGGAGAAATGTCCTTACTGTGGGGCTCCTAGAACCTAAGGTTCGTTTGCTGATTCTTACTTCTTTCCGTCTCGGTTCTTCTTGAAATATTGAAAAACCTGTCCTGAAACCTTCATTTGCCCTTTCGTTGCGATTCTTGAACATGAGGAGTTATAACGAGAAATCTCAGAGAATGCTGAACGGGCATGCTTCGACTTGAGCCAGAGGAGTCTGGCATACAGGATGTCTTCACCTATGCCTATTCTCCTGAACTGAGGTCTCACAAAAAGAGAGTGTATTCTTCCGACCCCGTTCACAAATGAAAGCCATCCCAACCCAGCAATTTCGGTGCCTAACCTGACGATGAAACAATTGTCGCCGTTTTTGAGCGCAACATTCACCCATTTCTTGTTTATTCCTGGATGCGTTAAAATCATGAATTGTTCTATTTCACCTATGTGTCCCTCATCTGCAATGGAGATTTCATGACTGAACCTATGAATAACGGCAGTGTTCTCAAGGTCTATGGTGTGAATATCGTAGATTTCACTTTCGACCTCAGTTCTCATCTCTGCGAATAGGAAATTAAACTGTTTTAATCCATAAAAGTAGTCAAACACTTCCCTGGACCTAGTGTAAATCGTTCCGCCCTTCTCAGAGTCGTCGTACGTGAATAATCCTGAAACAGCTCCATCGGAAGTTCTGGACACATAAGCCTCACCTCCTATCTCAAGAATCTCTTTAATGAAATATCGAAGATAAGGTTCAAAGAATGAGAGGTCTCTCGGAAAGACGAAGTCGATTTCAGACGTGTTCCTTATTTGGGAAATTTTCATGTCTTCTGACCTACTCATACTTACAAACGTAAAGTATTTCATTCTGATAAACTTGAGTTCCCAGACAGAGCAAATACCCCGTTTTCCAACCTTGAACATGTGAATAGGGGTTCCATCCTTGGACGACCCATAGATCCTCAACGAAAATCAACTTGGATTTCCTGGGAAGCCAAAACGGTGAGCTTCCCGCTTTCCAGAATACAAATGCGGTAGGGGATCAATAAAGACTCGTAGATGAGCGCGTGCGATACTTTTTTCTGAGTGGTAAAGGCGTGTGTCCACTTTTCGTGGCTGTTTCTTTGGACAAGAGTTAAATAATTGTCATGGGAGTTTAAACTATGGGGGAGTTCTATGGGGGATAAGAGTCTGTTCCTGGTGTTGTTACTTACTCTTCTTTTCCTCACGGTTATTCCGGTGTACGGTTGGGTTGTACCACCCAATCCGTCAACCGAAGACAACAAGTACGAAATCTACGGTCCTCACATTAATGGGATCATGATAACAGTCTACTCTGATACCGCTGCTGAATGGAACGCTATGAATGGAAGTCAATTGGACCTAGAAGATTGGGCCTTAGATTCATCAACCACAACCGCGTGGAGCACGCCAAATGGACCATTCACCGAAGCCGGTTCAGGCGATGTCACCTATTTCATCTTGGACATAAACAATAACGCTACAATGACTCCGGACAATGCAATTCCGGGCGTTCACAACCCAACGAGCGAATTGCCGTTGCGACAAGCAATAGCATACTGTGTTAACAGGTCAGAAATAGTAGCCTTTTCAGGCGGGTCAGCCGTTCCTATCTACACGCCCGTTCCTTCATACATGGCGGGCTACGTGAACCCGGACATTGCTCCAGACCAACCTTTGGAAGCACTTACCTACGGCGGCTACACTGGCAACCTTACTGCTGCCAACGCGCTCCTTGACGCGAACGGCTACACGATCGATACCAACGGTTGGAGAATTGACCCCATAAGCCTGGGAGGAACTGGAGCGGAGTTAAACCTCATTTTCTACAATATACCCTATTCATTCAGGGAGGAAGTTGGCGACAGCATCAACGAGAATTTGAACGCCGTCCACATCAAGACATGGTACTACAGCCACATTCCGCGATCACAAGCTATTTCTCCGGTTTACTTCCAAGGATATTTCAATCTGTGCATCAGTGGATGGACTGGCATCGGTCCAGACCCAGATTACCTCTGCGACATTTACAACGGCAGCAACTATTATCACCCAGGTTCATGCCCCAACTACGACGGCATTAACGACCCAATATTGAACGCTAATCTTACGTCCATAAAGCTAGCCACTGACTTTGCAACAGCCTTGGCAGCGACCATGGCCGCCCAAGTTAGGTTTGCACAAATAGCTGCAGCTGTGCCACTGTGGTGCCCCGCTAATACTAAGGCTTTCAAGAATGTTCCAGTTTCAGGAGGTGGAAATTGGACAGACATCGTAAACTCAGGATTAACTGGCGTCAATTCTTGGTGGACGACGCTGAATATGCGTAAGCAAGGTGATATCTATCCGAACTCGAGCGTTCAGTATGGCTTCAGTTCGACTGTGTATCAGCAGAATATACTTTACGCCGAATGGTTTTGGGACCTGGAAGTTCTAGGCAGAATCTATGATAGTGGAGCAATGAGGGATCCGATGACGTTAGGCTCATGGCTTCCTCAACTGTTCAAGAGTTGGACCATCGGAACGTGGAATGATCCATCTGCGGGAGGCGCAAAAAAGACCGCTGTGACGATAACACTGCGTCCCGATGTTTACTGGCAAGATGGTCAACCTTTCACAGTCGCGGATGTGTATTATACTCTTGTAGAGATAAGCAAAGATCTGCTGGCGAAAGGCTTTGCACCCCCAGCGTGGTATCCCACAGTGCAGTACATGCGGTCGGTTGAAATAATCGACGACTACAATATACAGATACTATTAAACATCAACAGTATTTGGGCCGTAGGATGGGTCTTAAGCAACACTATCCTGCCCATGCACGTTTGGAAGCCAATCGTCGACTCCTCAATCAACGATGAAAACCACAACTATGTCGAAGCCATAACTCCCGATGCGAACATAATCGGCTCAGGCCCATTCAGATGGGTCTCAGGCCTAGGTGACACAGTAGGTTCCACCGTCGCCCTCGTGGCCAACACCCCAGGCAGCGTAGTAAATGGCATAAGGAGCCCAGGATACTACCTTTACGATCCTGTCTACATAGACATAAACCCCGACTACGGCTTGTCAAAAGTTAACGTTTCGCCCACAGACATGTCAGTCGTTTCTAACATTACAATTACCACGAGGAACCTCAGTCAGGAGGGCAATTTGACTGGAAACAAGTATGTCTATATCAACGGCATACTTCAATCAGGGTTTCCGCTGAACAGAACCATTGCTCCGATCCTGCCTTGGAATTCGACATATCCTTATCCTGAGGATCCGACGGGCGCAGCTGACGTTGAGACGCTGAATTTAACCCTTGCAAAGAAATCATTGACTTTCGTCAAAGTGGCATTTCAGATCACAGGACCAACTAACCTTTCTGACGGCCAAGCCAACCCATGGCTCGGCACGTGGACAAACGTGACACTACCGATCTGGGTCACGATAAAACAGGACATTGGAGGGACTACACTATACGACGTGCTGGGCTTAGGATCAACTCCTGCTTCAATCAAGAACGAGGCTCCAGCTCCAGACCTGAAAGTTGACATCAGAGACATTTCATTAGCAGCAAAAGCATTCGGTACAGTTCCAGGCCAACCAAACTGGAATGCAGTTGCTGATGTCAACGGCGACTTCAAAGTCGACATAAAAGACATCTCCTTCATTGCAAAACAATTCGGCTACTAAGAAAGTGTAACGTCGAGTATCCCCGGTTTCAGAAATCCCTTTAGAATAGAACCAAGATCGGGGTTGAGGTTTTCGTAGGGCGCGCAGCCATCTTCAAAACTGGCTTCATATGATTTTTCGTTAATGTTCTTGCTTTTCCCAAGGTATCGCAAGAAAGGCTTTCCTTTTCTGCAAGTCAAGGTATTCCACAAGAGGTTTTTCGTCGCTTGCAATCCATGAAACTATGCGGTTAGGGACCACTTTCACGAATATCGCGAGTTCTGGGCAGCGATTAAGCCACCACTCAAGATAACCTGGAAATTGTTTCTTAATTATTCCTTCAAGCCTCTTGCCTTCTTTTTTCCTTCGACCGATTAATTCCGCAGTGCCCTCTATGCTCACGTTGTTTAGACAGAGCGCAACTTTTTGGTTCGCTTTGATTTGGACAACTTTCTTTGAATGGGCTAGAGTGAAAATGATGATGTTCAATCCTTCGGACACGTACCTGACAGTTCTTGCTGTAACCCTATTCTCCAATGATGTTGCTAGAACAATATACTTATTCTGTGCTAAGAATTTGATCTTCTCTTGCTTCACTTTGTCAAATCTCAATGCTGTTCTCATGGTCAGACAGTTGCTTTCGGTTGGACTATAACTTTTCGTGTGTGTGGGAGAAGACTTTGCGCGCATTCTTTGGAGCTTTTCATCCCTACTTAGCATTTGCGTGCCGAAAGAAATTTTATTAATTCTTAGATCAGCATCAGAACTTGACGGAGTAGAATAGCGCACGCATCAAATAGCCAAAATCAACGTTAAGATCATACTATTTGACTTAGGAGGAACGCTGGCGTACGTTCACGCTTCCGCATGGAACGAGTACGAAAGGAACTTGCTGTTCACTCTTAAAATCCACGGTCACCGCTTCACTCTGAAACAACTAAGAGAGGCTCTTGACAAGTTATACTTAGGAAACACGCAAGGAGCGTTCAGAGACTACACGCAGTACTGGACAGCATTCATCAAAGAACAGAGCATATATCCACAGGCCGACCTTGTCAAGAGTCTGGAAGTCGTACGAAAACAAACAATAAGTAAGCCCTTCAAACTCTATAGCCGAGTGGTACCCACACTTTCTAGGCTTCATGAAAAGTATCGTCTCGCACTCGTTTCTAACTGCTCAATGGGCACAATAGACGAAATCAATAACCTGGATCTGAGCAGATTTTTCGAACACATGAGCTTGTCCTACGAAGTGGGAGTAAGGAAACCAGACAGACGCATCTACCTTGACGCGCTGAACGCGCTTGCAGTCAAAGGACACGAATGCATATTCGTAGCCGATGAAATCAGCGACCTAGAAGGCGCCAGATCTCTGAGAATGAAAACTCTTCTCGTTCGTCAAGGCTCAAGCACGTATAACGAGGCAAAAGACCCAAACTTCAAACCTGACGCCGATTGCAAGCGAATATCTGAGATCACACGATTCTTATGACACTTTCTTGGGGAGAAAACTTAACCCCCAAAACCGGAAACCTAAATCCAAATCTACACGTGCGAGAGGCGCATATCATTTGAGTTCGTAGGAAAAATAAAAATTAAATAGGATTCGCCAATTATAACGTGCGGGGTTGTTAGACATGGGAGAGCCAAATGGTCCAGAGACGGCCTTAGATAGTTCATCTGGCAATAAACTAATCCGATCATTAGTCGACACCATAAACAGCAAAGATCCAGCCGCACGGCTTCAGTTTTCTCGATCAAAGATGAGTGAGTTAGCCCTAAATGAGACACCCGAGCAAAAGCTTGTTGCCTTTCTTCAAAGAGTCTACGAGAAGAGTATGGGCATAACTATAATGCAAATCTCCCAGAGCATAGACCCATTAGAAGTGAATGTGCGAACAAAACAGGGCAACCATTGGGCTCGAATATATATTTTCAGAGACAAGGTGCAACAAGGCAAAATTCGCGAATTTGGGCTAATACCCATTCTTGATCCTCAATCAGAAAAAGAACAGACTTGGCCCAATAAGAAGATGAGCATGCAAGAACGATTGAAAGAGGTAAGAAAGCACATTGAAAGGTTGGCTTCTCGCGATGTTTTCTCAGGCGTGGTTCTAATAGGTCTTGGAGACAAGATGATTTTCAAGAAGAGTGTTGGCTATGCAGAAAAGTCTTTTCAAGTACCAAACAAAGTCGACACAAAGTTCAACCTTGGCTCAATGAACAAAATGTTCACCAGCATAGCCGTCTCACAGCTTGTCCAAGCTGGACGCTTAAGTTTCAAAGACGAACTCGCAAGAATCTTGCCAGAATATCCCAACAAAGAAGCAGCTCACAAAATCACGATTTACAATTTACTCACACACACAGCCGGTTTAGGAATGCTCTTCGACAGACCAGCTTACGACCGTTGCAAAAAATACCAAACTCAAGCTGACTACTTTCCAATCTTTGCCAACGAAAGACTGCTATTCGAACCAGGCAGCCTTTTTTCCTACAGCAACGAAGGATACGTAGTCCTAGGCGCGGCAATTGAGAAAATCTCAGGGGAAAACTACCACGACTACGTTCGACAGAACATTTTCAAGCCCGCAGGGATGCATCAAACAGACGCGTACACATTAGACGAGGTCACGCCAAACCTGGCCGTTGGATATGGCAGATTTGAAGATGACCCTTTCGGGATTGATCCAAGGCGACCCAATTTCATGTTCCTTGGCTGGAGAGGGAACGCCGCAGGTGGCGGGTACTCAACTGCACCTGACCTTTATAGATTCGCCAACGCTCTGCGGACGTACAAATTGCTGAATCGTGAACTGACCGAGATAATTACAACTAAGCAGGGCTTCAGGCGTTCTCAAGAGCGCAACTATGGATATGGTTTCGAGACCATGGAGATCGCTGGAAAGAAAATCGTTGGCCACAGCGGAGGAGGAACCAACTCTGGAGTTAATTCTGACCTTAAGATATTCCTAGATGGAACATACACAGTTGCCGTTCTGGGCAATTATGATGCACCCGCAGCACAAGACCTCTCCTCAGGAATTACGGAATTTCTTGCAAAACAACAAAACTATGCTTAGCGCACGCTTTTGCACAACTTGTGTGTGGGAGAAAACTTACCTCCACACATCCTAGTAAGCACGCGCTAGTGCATGTGCGCGTTGCATTGGTGGCGCTGAGGGGAAAAGTTACAGCTGAAACCGAAACAAAATAGGATGATTGGCCGTCAGTTGGTTTTGGAAATTGGCATTGAGCGCATTTGATGACAAGCATAAACCGCCTCAGAACGATGACTTAGCAGTAGCTCTCCGTAGCACTCTTGTCTTCTGGAAAGAGTTGAAAAGGCTAATAGCATTGAGGTTTGCTCCCGTTTCAAACGAATGGGGTTTCACCAGTAAGAAAACGGCATGGGGATTGCGGCTGAAGGGGGAGAGGCGAACAATTCTCTACATGATCCCCTGCAATGGTCATTTCTTGGTCTCGTTTGCCTTGGGGGAAAAAGCTGTGAAAGCCGCACACGAGAGTGATTTACCCATATCCGTTCTGAAAGTCATTGATAGCGCAAGGAAGTATGCTGAGGGCCGAGGACGTTTGCAATGTGGAAAAGCTTGCTGTAATCAAGATGGCGAACTGACTATTACTTGTCTTAGCATTGGTTGGTTCGTTGGGCGCAACTTTGCCTCCTCCCTTTGAGTCGAAGTGGGTTTTCGGTTTTGCGGAAAAGTTATAGCCGAATCAGAATAACTGGATAGCGGTGATGGAGATTGCCCCGCACTGGTCAAGCACCACCACTCGAAGGCGAAGAGATTGAATCTGTGCTAAAAGAAGCTCGTTATGCGAGGATTTGCACGCATAATAAAGACGGAACTATTCATGTAATGCCTGTTGGGTATAGATATTTGAATGGTCAGATAATGTTTCTTTCTTTAATCAACAGCCAGAAGAACAAAAACATTGAACGAAATAACCAAGTCAGCGTGTTGGTTGATACTCCAGACCCTTTGAGAGGTGTTCTGATTTACGGCACCGCAGAGATAGATTACGAGCATATCTACGACCAGACTTTCAAACTTTTGGAAACTAGTCCCATTATTCGTAACAGGCCAAGAGCGGAACAAGAACGAATAACCAAAGCCTACATAGAAGCTTTCAAGGGTGCAATAGTTAAGGTTACTCCCAAACGCATGGTGACATTCGATTATGCCAAAGACGAAGCTTGGAACAATTTCTTGAAAACCTACATTCAGAAATAAGAAGCGACTGAAGCAATCCAAGACACAAACAAGGCCACTTCGAGAAAGCCAGTTTTTGATTTTGCGGAAAAGTTATAACCGAATCGGGTCAAGCATTCGTTTTATGTCGCGCGATACGGGTTCTGGCAGAACAGGCTTGGGTGCTGAACATCCTCTTAATGATAAGGTTCAAGCTGTCTTCTTGGTCGTATATTTGGTAGTATGGGGTCTGGACTCATTCGTCTTTGGTTTCTCAACAGTGCTGGCTAGATTCGTTCCCGTTTTCATCCGCGTTATTCCAGCGGTTATTTCATTCGCAGTCGCTATCTATCTCGCGAGCAAATCATTTGTCGTACTTCCCAGAAAGGCTGATGGACAGCCAAAGTTAATAACGACTGGAGTTTACGGTTGGACCCGACATCCAATGTATCTCGCGGCTTTGCTGATTATTTTACCGTTCTTCTTCATGACGCTCTCACTTCTTTCGTTATTAGTGTGGATTGGACTCTTCGTCTTTCTTGATAGGATGGCAACCTACGAAGAAAGAGACCTAGTCAGAATATTGGGCGAGCAATACCTCAACTATCAAGGGCAAGTTCCGAAATGGGTTCTACGCGTAAGAAGAAATACTGCCCTAACAAACTAACAAAAAAAAGCTTCATTCGCGGCCGGAAAACTCATGGTTGCTTTCTCAGTGGCGGTTCTGCTGTTAGAAGACTGATGAAATGGAATAGCCTCGGCATTGATGAAACAGTGAAGTTGACAGATGAATTCGTCCACAACTTTGTTGACTTCTTGGCTGAAAATGGAATTGTGGTGAGAGAACATACTCCTCTTGAGGATGTCGACACGTAGCGCGCGCTAGTTTGTCCTCTGTTGTTTTACAGAATTAAGATTCTTTGTTTGCTCTTTAGGAGTTATAGTCCTGGCTAGGAATGACGCTAAGAAGCCCAAAGCTAGGAGAGCTCCTATTGCTTCAAGAATTGTGGACTGTAGGATATTTGATGTTTCAAAGCTTAACAAAGCCTCTATAACACAGAAAACCAAGCACGCTCCAAGAATCTCATAAAGATAGATTCTCCTTCTTAGCACAACATGATCTAAGGCTATTGAGCAGAGAAGCACACCAACACCAAGATCGAACCAATTCGGTGAATCATAATGGTTTAGATTCAATGTAAATGATGCTGTCGTGCTAGTCAAATTCTGATCAGAAGGAATGGCAAAGTAGGCAGTGACACTCTTTAATGAATCGTGATTTGTATAGGATAAAGAAAGCTGATTTGTATAGGATAAATTCAGAAAACCGGCCTGATAACTCAATACTGTGGTATTGGCAGGCGTTGCCCCGAATAGAATTACGTAAACAGTCTGGTTTGCGGCTGTTTGGTTGGAAATCGTTTGGTTTAGAATACAGTCTATCGTGAGATAATCATTATGCTGCATTTCAGTAGTGGGAAAAGGTACAGGATAAACATAGGAGTCTCCAAATCCATAGTTGGACACTGAAGAAGGATAACCCACCTGCACATTTTCATCTTGTATCGTAATATAATCCCAGTTAGTTATGCTTGCCAAATAAGAAAAGAAGAAACCCGCAGTCAAAAGAACAACTACTGCAATAATGAAACCCTTTCTGAGTTTTGATGGTGATATGGAAACATTCTGAGTCAATTCGAACCCTAGTTTATCCTATTGCTGTGCAGATTAAAGACTTCTGATTAGATTCTTTCTAGAATCTAGTACCTTAAGGTAATAAAACAACTCTCATTGAATAGCAATCAACCAAGCAAGGAGAAAGACAAACGTTAAGAAAGAAAAAAGTAGCTGTAATCAGTTTGTTAATCAAACCCTTCTCCTTTTTAAATATTGAATCATAAAGAAGCTGATTTTTCTACTTCTATCATCTTCTCCTTGTGTCTTCCTCTGTAATCAATGATTCCAAGGGCTATCCACATTCCAATAGTGATTATGAAGAGTGCTTCATTGAAGATTACTTGTGATTCAAGAGTTGTAGTAGATGCCATTTCAACCATGTATGTCTGGTTATCAATAATAGTGTAGAAACTTGTTTGGTCATTGGTGCCAAGCATAGTCTTAGTCCACTTTTGCATTCCTGCATCATATGAAACAGGAATCTCTTCTTTAATTCCTGAATCACCCACAACATAATCTTCTATCTTATTTGTCAAAGATCCAAAGGTAGAAACATTCACAAAAGGAATGCCATAAGGAGTGGTGAAATTTGCTTCAATATCAACATCTGATGGATACCATTTATATGAGTAGAAGTAAAGATCAGTTCTGAATGCAATACTGTTTCCAAGAATTGAAATTGTAAGAACAAATAGAACAATTCCAACAAAAGCTGCCCACTGCATATCCAAACCCCTCTACATTGTCCTTATCTTTAATTTCCTAATAAGAGATTCTATGTTCTGAAATTCTGGAACCTGTCTATGAAGCTGGTTTGACCAATAGTACAATATGGTCTGAACTCAAATCTAAGACTTTGATTTCTAGACCATTCCAATAGTAGGTTTCCCCTCCTGTGGCATTTGTGTAAAGTGCTGTGTTGAATCCTTGAGGTGGATTATTGGTTTCCATAAACAGGCTAGGATAAGCCCAAGTACCTTTAGAGCCTAAGCCTATTGGAGGAGAAGGATAATCATAGAAGAATTTCAATGTGATGTTGTTGAAAGTGTATGGAACATATGAACCAGCCTTAATGGCTAATGCTGTATACCTATCTGGGTTGAGAATAAGAAAGAGAAAAGCACTAACACCAATGGCAAGAATTAATGCTAGAACAATAAATTGCTCAGTTCTAGACATAACTACCCAGTATAACTAGTGATTGTCCCTTGATAATAGGCTTTTGTTTTCTGTTCTTGCAGATTAAAGATTTCTACCTTTTAGAACAGAATAGGCTTTGATTATATTCAAATTCCAAAAGGGCTGTGCTTGTTATACTTAGATAGTGTCTGTTCTAATCTGTAGAATATTAAGCAAGTCTGACAGAACTTTCTTGAGGATTATGGTTGATCTCAGTAAACTGTCTCTGAAGGTCTTGGTTGCCAATCACTGCAGAATGTTGGTTGCATTGATTGGCTTTTTATTGTCTTTTCTTTCCCTCATATCACCCTTCTGCAAGACTACAATATTCATTAGTGCAGGAACCTACACAAGAGAAACTGATTACTATTGGACTTTCAAGTGGGAAGTTCATCTATCTGCCAATCACTTCAATCCAGCAAGCCTAATGGAATATTGGTTCTGTGGTTTTTGGCATGGAGCCTTTTTGAATTATTCCCACTCTGTCTCTATTGTCCCTGTGTCCTTATTCATTTTTGAAGTTTTGACAGTAGTTTTCAGCATTGTTTCAGTCTTTGTGAAGAATAGGATTCTATCCTATTTGCCAATAGCCTTGTCATCTTATACTCTAGCATTAATGGTCATAGTTAGCAATCTTCTCTTTCAGGAGATGATACCTCCACATACTAACATATTTGGAATTCCCAATTTTGGTGAATACCAACTTGGCTACTATCTTCTCTATCCATCAATTGCTCTTTTCATAACTGCTTTCTTACTCAATGAATGGGTAAAGAGAGAACAGAGCAACATTCCAAAACAGATTGACTTCCATGGTGAGACAAAATGAAGCCTAAGCAGTTGAAACTGAAAATCTGCCTTAGAACAATACTGATTCTGTTGATGGTTGGTACAGCCTGTACTTTGGTTTCTGTTATTGTTTATTATCCATGGACACCTTCTGTTCCTAATGAAATGTTCTATACTTTAAACTATGCATATGGAAACAATAGAGGATTTCCATTTACTTGGATATCATATTGGGCAGTAAGCATCAATTCTTATTCTCCACTTCCCTTAGAACATGAACCTCCTCCTCAAGTTGAAACATTTGGCTCATGGACTCTCTATACTCTAAATTTCATTGAGGATATCTTGCTCTACTCTCTGTTCACTTTCTTGCTTCTAGTCTATCTGGACTGGAGAAAGAAGAGAGAATATGCAAATAAGTTCTTCTTTTCCAGAAGATTGTTGCTTGAGAACATGAACAACAGGGATTTAGTATAGTAGATATGGTGTCTAATGCCTAAAGATCTGATCTTACTGAGTCTATGGTAAATAAACCATAAGTGCTCTCTAGGGAGCAAGTATAACCTAGGTTATAGTAGTGATGTATGAATGGTCTTGGCAAAAGTTGATAAACCATTGATTAATGGATACTATGTTCTAAGGAACTGTTAAAATGACTAAACAAACGGGCCAGAAGAGAGTTGTTGACAGAAGAGGTTTGTTCCTTCTTGGAATCATGGGTATCATAGGACTGATCCTTCTTGCTTTTGGACTATTCTCGATATTCGAGATATCCACACTTTTGGGTGTAATCTTGCTCGTTCTAGGATTGTTGGTTTACGTCATATTTATATTCATAGAGAAAAAGTTGAGGCTTTTGTAGAAGGTTCTGCTGGCACGATGGCCAGAGTTCTCTCGTTAATAGTGCTCTAGAGGAGACCCACCTTAATGTCGCGTTGCATAATATTTTGCGCGGTTAGTCACAGATAATGCGCAGAAATCTCCCGTTACACTAATAGCTTTAACCTAGCTCTGAAAGCTATGGAACGACAGAGTAGAGGCATGTTTGATGAAACTGAAGGGAATCTGCTACGATGTTGGAAATTATTACTACTTCAATTGGCATCCAGTCTTTGACCTCAGGATTATCCACCGCGAACTGGAGATAATCAGGGAAGACCTGCACTGCAACTCGGTCAGAATCAGCGCGCTAAGCATCGATCGACTGATGAGTGCGGCAGGAGATGCGTTGGAGCAGGGACTGGAAGTCTGGCTCTCTCCCCAAATGTGGGACAAAAGCCAACGAGACACGCTTAAGTACATCACAAAAGCCGCATCTGCCGCAGAGAAACTGCGACGCGAATGGCCAGATAACCTCGTATTCAGCGTCGGTTCGGAGTTTACCCTTTTCGTCCAGGGCATAGAGGAAGGCAGAAATGTTCAGAAACGAATCAGCAACCCAGGACTTTCGTCAAAACTCAAGGCTGGAGGGCACAACAAGCCGCTTAACGTTTTCCTAGCCAAAGCAAACGAAAACGTGCGCACGGTCTTTCACGGCAAGGTAACGTACGCATCCCTAGTCTTTGAACAGGTGGACTGGGACCTCTTCGACTTCGTCGGCGTGGACCACTACCGAAGTAAGCGCATCGAAAACAAGTACGTCGAGCTTCTCAAACCGTCCTTCACGCACAACAAGCCAGTCGTGATCACGGAGTTCGGCTACGCCACGTCTCAAGCTGGCATCGGCTCCGAAGGTTTCATAGGCTCGGCAGGCCTAGGCGGTAACATCGTCGACGAAAGATCCCTGTTTCTGCATCATCTGCCGTTACTCGGGCGATTCGTAAGACCGCGCATTAAAGGCGATCACGTCCGCGACGAAGCCTGGCAGGCACATCAACTCGTTGACCAACTGGCAATACTCGATGGTGCAGGCGTATACGGCGGGTTCATTTCTCAGTTTGCATCGCCAACGTGGCCCAACGATGAAAACCCGACATACGACCTCGACATGGCAAGCTCAAGCCTAGTCAAAAGCTACGCTGATGGACGACACGGCACAACTTACCCAGACATGCCATGGGAACCGAAAGAATCGTTCAGAGCCGTCGCGAATTACTATGCCACACATTAAGAACGCAACAGACCACAGCTCGTGGCGAGCCCTGACGTGCGCTGTTCTTAGGCTTGAGACTAACCAGCACCGGCAACCTGGTAATTTTCTTTGCCCACAAAATATGATACTCCACTTCACAAAAAATAACATCAACCTAATTTCGGGACAAACTAGTGCACTACCAAGCAGGCTGCTAGAATGATGCAGATTATTCCAATACCGACAGGAACATCCCTCGCAACCATCTTCTTTTCACTGATCTCTAATCCCTCAATTTGTTCTCCTCAGAACAGGATTGAATTCTTTGCCATGAACGATCCTAAAGAAGTGCAGAACGCGGGAAAAATATGGGGGGGATGGTCCTTAGAAAACATAACTCGAAAGCGGGAAAACTTGGAGCTGAGTTCAAGTTAATGCTTTTGCCATCATTAGAAGTGGAACAAAAAACTATTGAATGAGTAAAATCGCCTCGAATGGGCTAGTATATATCATATATAATGATATATAACGTATTTCGTCAAGATATATATGTTTTCGACATCTTACGCAGGTAACAGGCGACTAACAAATGAAGACTCTTGAAATCGAACCGTTGAAAGATTCCAAACTTTCGGTTATAATCATAGAAAAAGAATACAACGAACCTTTCTGGACGTCTGAAGCACTTACGAGTGCGCAGTCCCGCATGATACAGGCCCTCTCCAAACCATCAGCGAGTTTCTATGCGTTTTTGGAGAATTTGCTGAGTGAAGTTAAGGCTGATTTTGTGACAGAAGAATTGGGTGTTAGATCCGAACACGATTTCTACCAGGAAAACGTCCTGGCGGAACTCTTCACGAAGAGAGGCATTCCCTACTTTCCGGTCGATATTGACGCAAACGCTAGAGATTATCTGGCGACCGATCTAGACAAGAAGAGGGAGCAGTTAACAAGTGTTCTGAAGGCGCTGGATGCGATTAACGGCAGAAAGGATCAAGATTCACTAGAAAAAGGATACTTGGTTGCTTTGGGTCAGTGCTTGCAGCTTGAACTTGAGGAACAGGAAAAGGAAGTAGCTTTCCCTGTGCGCGAAGGATGGATCGTCATGGGAATTATGGATCTTGCAAGAGAGCAGAAACCCAAGAGCAATATCGCGTGTGTTCATATTTCCAGCCCAGAACACGCGGATGGAATTGAAAGGCTCCTAGAATCCTTGAATGTCCGCGTCGATACAATAAGGCTGGGAAGAGAAGTGATTTCTTCCCATGTTGATACTCAAAGTCCAGATGACTCTAGAAACCTGTTTCAATCCACGCAGATTCAAGTTAAACCGATCATTAAGAAAAGCTCTGAGAACGCACCGTTCCTCTTGTTTTATCTGGACACAGATGAAAAGGTAAGTCCATTCGACATTTGCATGGCCTACGACGTCGGATATGACGTGGTGATCCCGTACGAAAACGTGAAACCCGAAGAAGCGAAGAGAATAACCCAAGATGCCCTGTTTTCCAGAGGGCCAAAAGCCGTCAAGCATACGTGCTTTTTCATCGGAGGAAAAGATGCGGAGAAAGCCGAACGAGTTTTCAAAGCTATAACAGGAACGATGTTTAAACCATTCAAATCTAACGTGATAGTCGATCCCGGCGGTGCATACACGACGGCAGCATCAGTCGTGGCGAAGGCCGAAAACGCTCTTGAATCTAACAAGCTTGGCCAACTCAGAGACAAGAGTTGCTTAGTACTCGGCACTGGACCCGTTGGCCAAATAGCAGCGATCCTGTTAGCCAAACTGGGATGCGACGTAACAATTGCGAGCATCAACCCAGAAAGACAAGATGGCGAAGAATATGCCAAGGGCACTGCAAGACTCCTTGCCAAGGAGCACGGGGCGCAGGTCAAAGGAGTTTTTGCTCCAACACGTGCTGATAAGCTTGACCTCATTCAGAAAGCTGATGTCATCCTGTGCGCCGGCACGAGAGGAGTTCGCATAATAGATAAGGGCCTTTTCGATGAACTCAAGCTGATGAAAGTCATAGTGGACACTAACGCAGTCCCACCATTTGGTGCAGAAGGGGTGCAGCTCAAAGATGACATGAAAGAGATAGCACCTGGAATCTTTGGCATTGGGGCATTAGCGATAGGCGACCTAAAGTACAGGTTGGAAAGAGAAATGCTCAGAGAAGCGCGACTTGAAAAAGAAGAAGTCTACAACTACAATTCAGCGTTGTTGCTTGCAAGAAGATTGTTAGAGAAAGAAATCTCACTTTCGAAGTTGGCCTTAACTTTGAGCTTCAAACCCTCCAAACGAGATTAGACAGTCATTTTGTACGTTCTGTCAATAGACACTTCGGCTATGTTAGCCGCGCTTTCAGCGATCCCTCTGATATCCTCTCTCATGGAACAGATCCCGCAGGTCACCAGATTGTCTTGCTTGTGCAAGAAAGCCCTAGAAGCTATTTCACGATCGAGTTTTTCGACCTTCTCGATTCCATCCAGTATTTCAACCGAATCCATCACGTTCTTCGAAAAGAAATTCTTGACCGATCTATCGTACAAATCAATAGCTTCCTTGCAGGCTTGTGATATCAGAGTCAGAATGTTGTTGGGTATTTTGTTTTCACTTTCCCCTAACATTACTGCATTTCTCGCCATGTCGGCACAAAAATCTGCAGCATGCTCAATCCTGCGGACTAGCGTCTGATAATCCATGCAATCTAACGTGTCGATACCGAGAACATTTGCCAAGACGGGATCCTGAGCCGAACTGCGTAGCAGCCGAAGGATGAAGTACGAAAAATGGTCCACATCCTCATCCAAAGAGTAAACAGCTTTCGCGAGCATCATGTTTCCAGTTTTCAATACATTCAACAAATCCGCACACATCGAATCAGAAATGAGATGCATTCTGTTGATTGCCAACTCAAGAGAGGCCTTGGACTCATCAATCAACGTTTGTATGGTCATGCTCTTAGCGTCGGAAACCATAACCCTCATGTACAGTTTTCCGGCAATGTTTCGAATAGCCTTCCCTTGCGGAACCGAGAATATGTTGTTTGAAATCACTCTGATACCAGAGTAGCCGCTCAAGTAGCAGCCAATTAACTTTCTGACAATCGAAGATTCTCTTTCATTCGCGTCGATATGCAAGTTTATGTCCACGGGCTCCTTCTTCTTCTCAGCGTATGGAAAAACCACGAGAGACCGATCACGCTGGACTGCCAGAGAAACGACGTCGCTTTTCTTCAGTTCGTTCAGCTCTATCCAATCTTTAGGCAAAGAAATTACGAGAGAGGATCTGCCCAGTGAGATGATCTTGCGTTCCATTGTCTTCTCCTCGAAACATATTACCCTTTTCTTATCTGTTAATATGCTGATGATCAAATATATACTTTAATTTCAGGGCTAGACACTAAGCGGCAGCTCGAATACAAATTTCAACGATTTACTCAATTTATCCAATTAAGGGAAACTGTCATCCAGCGAGGTCACAACAGGATTTTGACCGTCCACGTAGTCTTTTCAAAAGGAGCAACTTTGGCTTTTTGTCCCCTGAACGCCTAGCCTCGGAAGTGTAAGTGTGCTGGGTTGGAAGCGCGTTTAGAAGTGATCCAGTTGTGTTTGGAAGAAATCTTCTCCGTACACTTGCCTGAATGGTGTTTCTGTCTCCAGGGATTTGGCCATGAACACACCGTATCCTCCATCTAAGAGGGTGTATCCTCGGGATGAGTAAACTTGTGCTAGTGTTTTGTCTAAGACAGCTCTGGCAAAGATGACTCCTGGCGCCGTGCTCTCGATTGTCGTGACAAGTTTTGCGGCTTCAGCTTTGTTCTGGGCTACGAGTTCCAGGATTCTGGTGGAGTATTGTTCCTTCCTGAAGACAGCGTAGCCCTCGTCAGCGAAGATACTTCTTTTGTTTGTAAGCCACTTTTCTTTCGCCAGCATTTCCAGAAATGCTCGGTTCCGAACGACGAGTCCAACTTTATTCGTTACATATTTGTTGTATATGGTGAGAATGTTGTCCAAATTGAGCTTCGGGGATTTAGCCTTTAGGAGCTTTGATTTCGTCGTATTCAGGACTTTGTAAACGCTTGGATATGAATATGCATCTGAATATCCTAGTTTCCTGTACAGTGAATAGGCTACGAGAGTGCTGTTTGTGTTCAAGAAGGAAAATCGATACCCTTTGTCTTTGAAGTATTCATGTGTGGCTTTGAGCAGAGCCGTTGAGAGACCTTGACGAGTGTGTCCAGGGAGAGTGGCAACGCCGTAAATTCCACCAGCATACTCGATTGTTCCTTCTATCGTTCTGGTTGCCAGATCCATTGCGCCAACGTAGCTTACGACTATCCCATTTTCCAAGGCACAGAAACCCACAACCCCGTTTTTCAGGCGCGGGTTGATCTTGACGAATCTACTAAACTCTCGTTCATTAAAAGGCCAGCCAAATGCCTGTTCCAGAAGGGGCAACAGACCACTCTTTGATTCTAAATCCTCGTATCCGACAATTTGCAAGTTAAACCCTCGTGTCAGAATTTTCGAAATCAGAAAGCGCGCAGCCTATTTAACGGTTGTTCTTCAATGGTGTTCTGGCGCGCTGAAAGTAGCCCGATGCAATCTTGAGATAATTGATGCTTATGCTAATTCTAATGCCAGCTCTGGCATTTGTGTGTGTGTGTGACCCCGATCATTCAAAATGCCATTGGCAAATGTGATAGCGGCGTTAGGTCATGTGTCTCAGCAAACGCATTAATTCAAGGTGCTATTACGTGAACATTTCTTATATATTGAATCATTTTTTTCTATTCGTATGAAGCATGAATTGAAATCGATTATTGCAAGGTTGAATCCGAAATCGTTCGGAGTGGATAAAATCAGCATCGGTTCCTTCATCAAATTAGGCGTTGGTGAGGGAAACATGAACTATCTTTTCAGCATAGAAAATAGAAAATTCATTTGTAGAGTCAACATCGACAAGCATATGCCTGAGAAAACAAAAAACGAGTTTAATTCATTAAAGAATATCGAGGGTCTAGGAATAGCACCCAAAGCGTATTATTACCATTATGAGAACAGAAAAATCCCTTACGAATTCATTATTCTTGAATACATCCAAGGTAAGCCATTTCGCATGAGAAAGAGGAGGTATACTTCAAAACAAATCAGGCAAATTGCTCAAATCTTGGCAAGATTACATTCTGAGAAATGCGCCGGTTTGCATAAACAAAAATATTCTTATCAACATTACTTAAAGCAAGGCCTTGAATATGATAAGGTCATTAATAAGTACAGTGACAGGCTGAGGAACGAGCTTAAACAAATTCACTCAAATATCCGAGGAATCCTGCCTAAGACTGAAGCCCACGAATTTGGTTTAATTCATGGAGACGTGTGCCCTCAGAATATTATCCAAACTGCGAATGGGTTAAAACTCATCGATTGGGAATCCTTGCAATGCTCAGACCCAGCAAAGGATGTTGCTAACGTTCTGACTGACTTGGAACTTAAAGACGATGATTTGGCTTTGTTTCTGAAACAGTACCATAATATCAGGAGAGATGAAACAATATTGGAAAGAGCTCACATTTACTCCGCATTATTCAGATACACATATTTTCTATGGGAAATTACTCGTTCATTCGAAATCATACACAAGAAATTACCAAAAGAATACCTAAGCAAAACTACTGCTCAAAGACACATAAATGAGGCTAGATTCCAATACAGAAAGTTGAGCAAACTAGTTAAGATGCCCCTGATAGATGCCGGTCTCCTCTTTGACAGAGAGGCAACTCGCAATACAGAACAAGCCTCTACCACTCACCAGTCTTTGATCTAGCTTCGGTCTTGCGGAAAAATTATAGCCCAAACCCCTAAACCCAACTCGCTCGCAAAAAAGGGTTAGAAGTTATTAGCTAGAAAAACCTAGATATAGGTTTACTTTTTAGGCGTGGGTATGACGCCGAGTTGTTGCATAAAGCCGAGACTATCGAATCTTGCCCAAACTTCTGCTAATTTGCCATTGGCAAATCGGTCAATTTCAAGCACCCACGCCGTTATTTTTCTGTTGGTTGGAGGGCTGCCCATGAATCTACCTTTGTGTGTTCCAGTTGCTGTCCATCGTATCGCTACCCTGTTTCCCTTAACAATTTCGTCATCTAATGCAAAATGAAGGTCAGGAAACACATCATAGAGCCCACTAAACGTCTGCTTACATTCCTCAATGCCGCGTGATTCTCCCCCAAAAAGACCGTGCATAATAATGTCAGAAGCATAATGCTCATGAATAAACGCGAAGACTGCCGCCTTTCCTTTGTTCACCGCCTCAACATTGCGACGCGTGAACTCCTCAATACCTATTTTCGGCACGACAAACCACCAATTCGTCTCATCAACTGTTCTACTACATATGACTTCAAAGATCACGTGTCTGGGTTATCCTTACAAAAGAAGGGGATTCTTGGAGCACAAGTCAGCCCTTTTATTTCTAAAATAGCGCTACTTCTAGTAGGGCATCCTATTTTTGCTCTTGCCGTAGGCGCTGAACATTGGAGCTCCAACATATTTGAATGTTTGATCGTTGTGTAGTCGTTGAACATTGTCGTGCTCCTCTTGAGTAAACCGTGACTTGCGGCAATCATTGGTTTTGATACCGTTTGGAGTGTTGCAGCATGCGCGCATGTCGTGCTGTTCACTAAAATGTGAACGCGGTTCACAGAAGCGAACACTTTATATTTCCATGTTACCGAGTTGATTGCGCCAAGGTGTAGTAGATTGAGCAAGGCAGAGGAAAGCTCTCTTGAGAACCTCTTGTTGGAGTCTCCCAGCGGCGTTGCAGAACTGCTCAAGCTGGCGGCTCATCCTGCGAGAATTCGCATAATGGTTCTTCTCTTGCGTGGAGAAGACGAATTCTCAATATTGAATCGGCAGACAAGGCTCTCAAAAACGGCTCTGGCCAATCATCTCAGTCTGCTGGTCGAAAAGGAGCTAGTCGAGAAGACAGGCAGAGGGAAATACTGCTTGACCGCTGATGGGCGGGAGCTACTCAAGGCTGCTGCTGTCATGTACAGGAGTTCTGTTCAGAGGCAGGAGGCGATGCGGGAACTGCTTGCGAGACGCTACACTGAAGGCTTGAAGGAGGTGAAACCGTTGGAAAAGAAGATAATCAGCAAAAGGGTTGAGTATCAACCCTGTTGGATATCCTACACTGGCGCCGTCGCAGGCTGCTTGAAGGCTTTGGGAAACGACTGCGACACTGTTGACGTTGGCGGAGTTTCGGGCTACGCGTTTCTCATAAATGTGGCAAAAGGTGTGACCTGCCCGTCTGGCCCTACGGCTTTTCCTGAAAAGACTTGGAAACAGATACGTAAGGCAACTGAAGAACTTGGATGGACGCTGGAAACGATTGCATATGAAGGCAGCTACCCACAGAAAGAGGGAGCTCCAACATCGAAGGAAATTGAGAAGACGAGAGAGATCTTCGAGAAGATAAAACGGGAAATAACTGAAAAAGACCATCCCGTGGTTCTTTGGGGCTTGGTCATTCCTGAATACGGAATAATCAAGGGCTACGAAGGCAACTCCTACATAGTTAGCACGTACAGAAGCATAACCGGTCAACCAGAAACTCCAGTACCTTTCCATGACCTGAAAGCTCCTGGATGCCTTGACTCAATATTCTTCCGCGAAAGGATCAAGCGGCGAGGCGAAACCGCCGACAAAGAAGCCCTACAGAGAGCCATAGATTTCGCGTCCGCGAAGGTCTCCGTCCGCAGCAATTATGTGGCTGGACCAGAAGCGCTTAGCGAATGGGCAAACGCGCTGGAAACTCTTCCACAAGACAAGCAGAACTATCACGGAAACAGCTATGTTGGCGCCTGTTACAGCGAAGGCAGAGAGATGTGTGCCCAGTACCTGAGACGCTTAGCCAAAAAGTATCCTGGGAAACAGTCAAGACAATTGCTGGAGGCGGCTGAAGCCTACGACATGGGATGGAAGTTCATGAAAGATTTCACAAAGCTCTTTCCATTCGATTTTAGAGGCGACATGAACTTGGAGAAACGAAAGGAAGGAGCAGCTCTGCTCAGAAGAGCGAAGCCCTACGAAGAAGAAGCCATAACACAAATGAAAGTGGCCCTTGAAGATTGGAAATAGGCCCGGATCAGAGTTGAAAATTACCACTAAAATATTGATTGTTTATGGGACTCGTTATGGAGCAACAGCAAGCACGTCAGAAGAGATCGCGAATACGCTGCGGCAAGGAGGTTTCGAGGTCCGAGTGGCTGATGCTAATCATGAGAGATTCGAAGACATCGCTCAGTTTGACCTTGTCATCGTCGGCAGTGGAATCGCGAGTGGAAGATGGACAAGTCAGACCGAGAATTTCCTAGAAAGGTTTCAGAAAGAATTGGCTGCAAAGAAAGTGGCATTATTTGTTTCATGCGGCTATGCTTGTTCAGTGTTCAATCAGGGGAAACCTGAAATAATCTCGAGAGCACGCGATAAGTACTTGGAAGAAAAAGCCCGAAAATATGATTTGCAGCCTATTGCTTTAGGATTTTTCGGTGGAGTGTACGACTTCAACAAAGGAAAACTATTACGGCTTAGGAAGACGCTTGAAAAGGCCTCTCAAGAGGCAGAACCTGCGGTTAAAGAGACAGAACCTGGAGTTTACGACACAAGAAACTGGAACGAAATCCACACTTGGACAAAGGAAATCTCCCAGAAAGTCTGCGGGTGAACCCAAACATCTGACATGAGTTCATACTGCTAATTTCGCCGAAGCAATCCTTGAATTGCGTCAAAAAAAATCGTAGCAGTTGCTATCGCTTTAAGAGCTTTTCAGTTTCGGCAATCTGATCCGAGTATATCTTCTTATCTTCAGCGCTCATGTCGGTTGCCTTGTCCAGAGCTTCACGAGCCTTCTTAATATAATCTCTCGCAGATCGCTCTTCCTTGGCTACAGCGTATGCATGTGCCATTCCCTCGTATGCCGAGGGCAGGTTACCCGACAACTTATTCTTCAGGGTGATTTCAAGGGCTGATTTGGCAAAATGTAGAGCGAGGCGAGGCTCGTTAAGCTCTACATAGACTCGAGAGATCTGCCAGTCTCCAACGGCAAAATTACGTGCAGTTCCAACAAAACCCCAATGGTATCGAGACGCATGCGCCAGATGGAGCATCTTTTGCTCGTCATCAGCGGTTCTGCTTTTCTTGTCAAGATAGTCCCAAGCTTCATTAAAACATCGTATGGCAGTTTTCTTATGAAATTCAAGCTCATTTTGTGACATAATAATCATCTGTCTTTCGTATACTCAGTCCTTTATACTTTCCCATACTCATCCGAAAGTATGCTACGCAGAAAATGGGCGCGTGTCTGTTGAGGGGCGCGCTAGGATGAATTTTTCATCAGAAAAAGACTTACTAGCATCATTTCCAAAAAAATGAAATCTGGCAAAATGGCATTTGATACATTTCATCCCTTTCGGTTTCTTTCAAGTCACGTTCTAAGAGCTTAAATATTTCGAATAGATGAATTCCTCATGTCGTGGAGACAGTAGAATGCTCGGGAGGACTTTTTCTAAACTTACGATGGCACTCCTCTTCATTAGCATGATTATGTTAGGGTTTAACTTGCGACTTGCCAGAGCAGATGCGCAGACCGTTCATATTAACGCTGATGGCTCAATTGATCCATCGGGTGCGCCCATCGTGACATCTGACAATGTCACATACATCCTCAGTGGCAACATTAGTTACCCAACGTACCTCGGAATCGCCGTCGAGAGAAACGACGTTGTGATTGACGGAAAAGGCTTTACCCTCCAAGGGTTCGGGTCAGGAAATGGAATAGATGTTACTTCAGCATACAATGTAACTATAAGAAATGTGAACATCATGTATTTCTTCTTTGGCATCTATCTTCATGATTCCAACAACAACTCTGTCCTGAGCAACAATATAACAGAAACCAGCTGGGCGGGCGTTGAGCTTGATTATTCTCAAAACAATTTTATAAGATTAAATAACATATCAACAAATGAAGAATACTACAGCATAGACCTCAACAACGCAGTTAACAACACTATTTCCGAAAATGAAATAGAAGGTCTGCACGCATGCATCCGTCTTGCCAATTCTAACGATACTAACATAAGTGAGAACAATGAAGCAAACGGCATAGGCGGCATGTGGCTTCTTTATTCTTCAAACAACATTATATTTGGAAACAACGTAAGAGCAAACAACGCGTATGGCATTGACCTAGACTATTCCCCAAACAACAGCATAATTGGAAACAGCATAGTAGCAAACGGTGTTTATGGAGTCCTACTCAATGGAGGATCTTCAAATTGCGTCGTAAGTGAAAATGACATAAGAAACAACAGCATTGGCATAGGGCTCTCTGACTCTTCAAACAACAGTATGTGTGCAAACAACATTGAAGCGAATCAGGATGGCATATTTCTCTTTGGTTTTTCTGGATCTATCAACAACAGCATATTTGCAAACAATATAACAGCAAACGCAGAGGTTGGCATGAAATTCGCCGCATTCAACAATTCTTTGAGAAACACTATTTTTCATAATAACTTCGCAAACAACAAGGACCACGTGTTTTTTGTTGATAACTCGTGTGTTAATACTTGGACCGATGGATATCCGTTTGGCGGGAACTTTTGGAGCGATTACAATGGAACAGACTTGTACAGTGGTCCATATCAGAATATGACTGGTAGCGACGGCATAGGCGATACACCATATGTTATCGACTCGAATAATACAGATTATTATCCTCTAATGAAACCCTATCCGACCTACATTCACGATGTTGCATTGACAGATATTGAGGCAGACCGCTCTTTGGCCTACCAGGGGTGGCCTGTCAACATCAATGTTACAGTCAAGAATAAAGGGGATTTTGATGAAACCAGTGTGAAAATCACTCTCTACTATGATATAGCTAGCCTCGATGTCGTGGGCACACAAATCGTGTCGCTCCTTGTTGGAGAGAGCAGGACAATCACGTTCACGTGGAAAACAACTGATGTCTCCCTTCACTACGACTACGACACCCGATCCTACCGCAGGTACACGATAACAGCAGTCGTCAGTATGTCTGCCGACAACAACCCCACCAACACCATCTCGACAACATCAACTGCGGACGGAAACATAACTGTCAGAATGATGGGCGACGTGAACGAAGACGGCAAGGTTGATGTCAAGGACATAACGGCATTGGCAAGAGCCTTCGGGACAGATACAGGCATGGCCCGATGGAATCCTGATCTGGACTTAAACATGGACGGCAGAATCGACGTGAGAGACGTAACAATAGACGCCAGACACTTCGGAAACACTCTTGGTACCAGCTGAACTAAACGACAACCAGCCAAATAGGACTAGAATCTATTCAGCCGATGCGGGCACTTCACGGGGTACAAACTCACATGTTGCCCCTTCAGTGATCTTGGACACTAGTTTCACTTTTATTCCGCTACGTCATTTCAGTCATACTCATCTTCGTCTGTCTGTTCGTCTCTGCCTCTGTCCTTTTGTCCTCCAGAGTAGGAGAGTAAGTGAAGTGGAGTAAGAGAGTAGCTAGAAGTAGTAGTCGTAGTGAAAGATGCAGAGAGGAAAAAGATAAGACTTTTGCCGCAACCAACTAAGAATCGAACGATCATAAAGAAGCAATTAAGGCATTGGCGTTTCTTGTCTTTCCAATCTGACAACGGGTTTCGCCATAACTTCCCTTATTCGGTCGGCCACCATCAACGAATTGTTGACTCTTACCATTCTTATCTCTTTTTCACCTTGAGTACGGACCGTAATGTCTCCCGTTTTCAAGATCCTTGAGGAAAGTGATCTAGTTACCTCCAAGTCTGAGAAACCAGTCGGAGCGATTATGAACGATTTAGAAGATATGATTCCTGACCTTACTTCCAAACTATCGTCTCTAAGGATATAGATTTGCGAAGCACTTAAAGCCACTAGACGTGCTAGGCTGACAAGCCAAACGAGAAAAATCGCCAACATCGTCCACAGTAATGTGGACATATTCAGAAATAGTGTCAAGCCTGCTATTCTAAAATAGAATTCGAGCCAAGAGACTAAGGGAGCGATTACGATAAGAAGCACGCTGGAGCCTAGCAAATTAGGAAATATCCATGGTCTACCTTTCCAAAGCACACCCGCCGTCATCTTCTTCACTTGTCAAATGCCAAATGGCCGCGTTCGCGTTGAAGTCATTTATGAAATCAGAATATTGATCAGAAGCAATCAGTGCACGCCTTTTTCTCAATCTCACTACACTTCATTCATGAAACTCTCTTCGTTGGGTTTAGGAGCAAAGTCTTAACCCAAACCCAAACCATTGGAAGCATAAGGCGATTACGAGAAATGAGTCATGTTTTTATATGCCGAAGGGAGACGTAGAATCGGCAAGTCAGTAGGAGACACGAGAATGGCTAGTCTGACAGAATTAAACGATGAGAATTTTGACAGGATAGTTCAGCAGCATCCTTTGGTAATGATCGACTTCTGGACAGCAGATTGCCAACCCTGCAAAGTGATAGCGCCGATAATAGAAGAACTCGCCGAGAATTATAAGGGTAAGATTTTTGTGGGAACGATCCGCGCGGACCAGAATTCCAAGATTGGACATCGCTTTCGTGTTAGAGGAGTTCCAACCCTTATCATAATGAGAAATGGACTTGAAACCGACAGAATTTTGCTTCAGATTGACGACATCACTCAATTGATCAAGGAATATGTTAATGAGAAACTGAGGAAATACCTCCAATAGCCAAATGCCATTGCGCGACGGTTATTGCAGTTAGTGTGCGGTAAAAGATTCAATTATTATTCCTACGAACTAAGATAGGTGAGGCGCGCGCTTGCGTCGCACGCTAGTCAACATCACCACGCGTTCAGGTGAGGTCGAAGCGGTCAAGGTCCATTACTTTGTTCCAAGCCGCTATGAAGTCGTGCAGGAACTTCTCCTGAGAGTCCTCACAGGCGTAAACTTCCGCTATGGCCCGCAGCTGGGAGTTCGAACCGAAAATGAGGTCGACTCGTGTGCCAGTCCACTTGAGTTTGCCCGTTTTGCGGTCGCGACCCTCGAACATGTCGTTGTCTTCTGAGGTTGGTTTCCAAGTAGTGTTCATGTCTAGCAAGTTCACGAAGAAATCGTTGGTGAGCGTCTCTGGTCGTTTGGTGAAGACGCCGTGCTGTGACTGTCCACAGTTGGCGTTCAACACGCGCATGCCGCCGATGAGAACAGTCATCTCAGGAGCGGTCAGCGTCAACAGTTGTGCACGGTCAACGAGCAGTTCCTCTGCCGACACGGCGAATTTTTTCTTATGGTAGTTGCGGAACCCATCTGCAGCCGGTTCGAGTACTGCGAACGATTGCACGTCGGTTTGCTCCTGCCTCGCATCCGTGCGTCCCGGCGCGAAGGGAACGACCATGTTATGACCAGCCTTCTTTGCAGCTTGTTCGACACCTGCACATCCGCCGATGACGATCAAGTCGGCGAGCGAGACCTTCTTTCCGCTTTTCTGCGCGCCATTAAACTCTTTTTGAATGCGCTCAAGAGTCTGCAACACTTTCTTCAGTTTAGGCGGCTGGTTGACTTCCCAATCCTTCTGCGGCGCAAGACGGATACGAGCCCCGTTCGCACCGCCACGCTTGTCGGAGCCGCGGAACGTGGACGCAGACGCCCAGGCAGTTGAGACAAGCTCCGAGATCGACAGGCCAGAGGCAAGGATCTTTGCCTTGAGGTCCGCGATGTCCCGCTCGTCGATCAGCTCATGATCAACTGCTGGTACTGGGTCTTGCCAAATCAGTTCCTCCGCTGGGACTTCGGGACCGAGATAACGCGAGCGGGGTCCCATATCACGGTGAGTAAGCTTGAACCAAGCTCTAGCAAAGGCATCTGCTAGCTGATCTGGATTCTCTAAGAAACGTCTTGAAATCTTCTCGTAAACCGGGTCGAACCGCAGGGCAAGGTCAGTGGTCAGCATGCCTGGCGCGCGACGCTTTAACGGGTCGTGGGGATCTGGCACGATGCCGGCACCTGCATCACCCTTCGGCTTCCACTGGTACGCGCCAGCCGGGCTCCTCGTCAGTTCCCACTCGTATTCAAACAGGTTCCGCAAGAAATTGTTGCTCCACTTGGTCGGCGTCTGGGTCCAGATGACTTCCGGGCCGCCAGTGATCGTGTCATCGCCTTTACCCGACCCGAATTTGCTCTTCCAGCCGAGACCCTGCTCCTCAATGGGAGCGGCTTCAGGCTCGGGGCCCACCAGCTTCGGATTTCCAGCGCCATGGGTCTTGCCGAACTCGTGACCCCCCGCAATGAGGGCAACCGTCTCCTCGTCGTTCATCGCCATGCGCGCGAAGACCTCACGAATATCCTTGGCAGCAGCAAGCGGGTCTGGGTTGCCGTTCGGGCCTTCTGGATTCACGTAGATCAACCCCATCTGAACGGCGGCGAGAGGATTCTCAAGTTCCCTCTTCCCTGAATAGCGTTTGTCGCCAAGCCATTCGCTCTCGGGCCCCCAGTAAACATCCTCAGGCGCCTCCCAAACGTCCTCGCGTCCCCCACCGAAACCGAACGTCTTGAACCCCATCGACTCAAGCGCACAGTTACCCGCGAGTATCATCAGGTCAGCCCAAGAGATTTTCCTACCGTACTTCTGCTTGATCGGCCACAGCAGACGACGCGCCTTATCGAGGTTCGCATTGTCAGGCCAGCTGTTGAGAGGTGGAAAACGTTGAGTGCCGGCTCCCGCGCCCCCGCGGCCGTCGCTGACGCGGTAGGTTCCCGCACTGTGCCACGCCATTCGGATCAAGAGCGGACCGTAGTGACCGAAATCGGCTGGCCACCAGTCCTGCGAGCTGGTCATCAAAGTGTACAGGTCCTTCTTCACCGCTTTCAGATCTAATTTCTTGAATTCCTCAGCATAGTTGAACTCAGCCCCCATCGGATCAGACAGAGACGAGTGCTGGTGCAGAATCCTCAGGTTCAACTGGTTCGGCCACCACTCTAGATTCGACCTTCCCCGCGCGCCTGAAGCAACAATCGAAGTCTTCTTTTCAGTCAACCTGAAATCACCTTATCAAAAAATCTCCTTTTCATCGACACAAAGACAAGTCAAAAAGCTTCATTTAAGAATTACTATCACCTAAAAATCCATACGACGACTGAGCGAGCTGGCGCTTCAACAATCGAGGCTTCAGGCAAGAAATGTTACAAGGCAACCTAGCAGAGAATAGCAATCTGCCAATTCACCCTCAAAAAGCAAGATCATTCATCTGCACAACAAGTCTATGATCAACTCAAGAAAGCAAATCCGACAAACATCACGACAGTCTATAAGACCACTGAAGCCTATGGGCTCACAAGGGCCAAAGATCAACACTCAAGACGGCACCAACAAGACTCGAACCCTCCACTAAATGACGCGCCAACAGAGCACGCGTAAGCTTCGGAACAGTAATCCGCCCATCACTCCGCATGTGCACAAAAAACTCCTCCTCCACAGCGATCGAATCAACGGGACGAACCCTAACCAACAAAGCCTGATTAGCCTCCAACTTAAACCGCCACCTCAACACCCTAGGCACCTGAAAACGACCCCTCCGCCTGAGCACAATCCTAAAAAACACACGCTCCGTCAAAGGCACAGCAACAACCACCCCACAAAACAACACAAACCAAACGAAACTAAAACCCTTCTAAGCCCTCACAAGACCCCACGAGACAAAAAAAGACACTCCAAGACACAACCAAACCAAAACCCGAAGCCCTCCATAAAAAACCAACCCGAAATAGACACAAAAAAACAGTAGCCTAGACGGCCACCACACACGAGCTCAATTCAAAAAGCCCACAATGAACCATCAACTTCAGAACCCGACACTAGTAAACACACCGCCACACTGACCCTCACAAAACATATAATCCACAAACAACACACAAAACCCCATGAAATGCATGCTTCTCCACAAGACAGCCCCCATCGAAACTTCCCCCCTCAAGTACACCGACGTAGAAACCCCAAAAATAGGCCCCAAAGAAGTACTAATCAAAGTCAGCGCCTGCGGCGTATGCCGCTCCAACCTTCACATGATCGAAGGCAACTGGCTCGACATGGGCGTCCCAGCGAAGTACCCCATCGTGCCCGGCCACGAAGTCACAGGAACAATCACCCAAGTCGGAGAACAAGTCAGCAACATCCAAAAAGGCGACAAAGTAGGCGTTCAACCACTTTACGACACCTGCAACACCTGTGAACCATGCATAACAGGACACGAGAACATCTGCAACAACGCCCAAATCACAGGCGAAACAGTCGACGGCGGCTACACCCAATACATGAAAGCCGTAGCAAACCACGTCTACAAACTCCCAAACAACCTCGACCCAGTCAACGCCGCACCACTATTCTGCCCAGGACTAACAGCCTACAAGGCCGTCGCAAAAGCCGAACCCCAAGCAGGAAAATCAATCGCCATCTTCGGCATCGGCGGCGTAGGCCACATGGCAATCCAATTCGCAAAACTCAACGGAGCAAACGTCATCGCAATAAGCAGAGGCGGCGACCACCTAAAGTTGGCAAAAGAAGTCGGCGCAGACACAACCGCATCACCCGACCAAAAAGACTATGCCCGCATCGTCGGACAGGTCGACTC